>CAMJQC010000012.1 GCA_946407975.1 uncultured Bacteroidales bacterium | reverse complement strand
TGCTTGTTCAGCTCATTCAGCGAAGTCTTGTTATATTGGAACTTGATAGCCATGGCTTACGCTTTTTCTTTCCAATATTTCTGAATCAACGATTCTTTCAGACCGGTCTCAGCCTTGGTGAAATACTTGGCGAACAGTTCCCAAGCTGTGTCAAGCATCTCGGTAATGGAGATGTTGACGTCGATGGCTAGGAGACGCGTGGCGTATTCCTTGGCATAATCAAGACAACGTAAATCGTAGTCACTCAAGTCGAAGCCGTTCTCCAACTTGGTCTTGGCGTTGGCAGCATCGGCATAAAGTCGCACGGAAGTGTTCATCACGGCACTATGGTCCTCACGGGTCTTCTTGTTCTGCACCAACTGTTTCAGACGCGACAGCGAGCGGAATGGGTCGACGATGACCTTGCCCGAGTCGGGGTCGGCACGCAGGAACAGCTGACCTTCGGTGATATAACCCGTGTTGTCAGGGATAGCGTGGGTGATATCACCGTCATTCAAAGTCGTCACGGCGATGATGGTGATAGAACCGCCATCAGGCAACTGAACGGCCTTCTCGTAGATCTTGGCCAAGTCGGAATAAAGTGAGCCTGGCATGGAGTCCTTGGAAGGAATCTGATCCATACGGTTACTCACGATACTCAAGGCATCGGCGTAAAGCGTCATGTCGGTAAGCAGCACCAACACCTTCTCGTTCTTATCCACAGCGAAATACTCGGCAGCGGTAAGGGCCATGTCGGGAATCAGCAGACGTTCGATAGGCGGCTGGTCGGTGGTGTTCACGAAGCTGATGATCTTATGCAGGGCGCCAGCACTCTCGAACTCGTTCTTGAAGAACAGGTAGTCGTCGTTGGTCAAGCCCATGCCGCCGAGGATGATCTTATCCACATCGGCACGCAGGGCTACCATGCTCATCACCTGGTTATAAGGTTGGTCGGGGTCGGCGAAGAAAGGAATCTTCTGGCCGGAGACCAAAGTATTGTTCAAATCGATGCCAGCGATACCCGTAGGAATCAATTGCGAAGGTTGTCTTCTCTTATACGGGTTGACAGAAGGACCGCCAATCTGACGCTTCTCCCCTTCTACAGCCGGACCTCCATCGATGGGGTCACCATAGGCATTGAAGAAGCGGCCTGCCAGGTCTTCGCTGACGTTCAGCGCAGGCGGTTCGCCGAAGAAAGTCACCTCGGCATCGGTGGGGATATCTTCCGTGCCGCCAAACACCTGCAAGGTGATGTTCTTGTCCTTAATCTTCACCACCTGTGCCAGACGACCGGCCACAAGTGCCAACTCGTCGTTGGAGACGCCATCAGCCTCAAGAGAGACTGTGGCTTTGGTGATGGCTGACAGATGAGTATAAATCCTTTGAAATGCTTTCTCACTCATGATTCAATTCCTCCTTTAATTGGCCGAGATACTTGTAGAACTGCTCCGACTGATACTCAGAATAGTTCATCTGACGGCAAGTGTTAATCAAGTTCTTGAAGTAGTTCATGCACTCCTCAAAGTTATCGAACTTGAAGGAGCGGTCGCAGATATCGAGCACCAGGTCAAGCATGAACTTCTGACGATCCAGTGGCGTAGAGCCGTCGATTTCATCGAAGGCATCCTGTTGAAGGATGACGAAGTCGATGAGCTCCGACTTCCAGTATTGCTCGTGGTACGACATCGGCACGCCGTCATCACCCAAGATGTTAATTTGCTCGTAAGCGTCCTTGCCTTTGCGGATGATGTATTTCGTCTTGGTCACTTTGTCGACCCAGCCTTTTTCAATCTTATTGTCAAGATAATCTACGATTTCAGGGTATTCGAGGTACTTGGAATAGGAGTCCACGGGGTCGACGGCAGGATAACGCTTCTTATCGGCTCGGTTCTGCGAGAGGCCATAGAAACAACGGGCGGCTTTCTTCGTCGATTCCGTGACCGGTTCCTTCAGGTTACCGCCAGCAGGCGACACCGTCCCGATGAAGGTGATGGAACCCGACTTGCCGTTATTCAAGGTCACGTAGCCTGCACGGGCATAGAACGAGGAGATGATGGCCGAAAGGTCAACAGGGAAGCCGTCCTGACCAGGCAGTTCCTCCAGACGGTTACTCATCTCACGCAAGGCCTGCGCCCAACGCGAGGTGGAGTCCGCCAAGAGCAGCACTTTCATACCCATGGCGCGGTAATACTCGCCAAGAGTCATAGCGGTATAGACGGATGCTTCACGAGCGGCGACCGGCATATTGGATGTGTTACATACGATGATGGTACGTTCCATAAGGCTACGTCCCGTGTGTTTGTCTCTCAGTTCGGGAAATTCCGTAAAGATCTCAACGACCTCGTTGGCACGTTCACCGCAAGCCGCCATGATGATGATGTCGGCATCGGCTTGTTCGGCTAAGGCGTGTTGCAGCACGGTCTTACCACAGCCGAAAGGACCTGGAATAAAGCCCGTGCCGCCCTCGGCGATGGGGTTGAGCGTATCGATGCAACGCACGCCCGTCTCCATGACCTTAAAGGGACGCGGCTTCTCCAAATAATTTCCAATCGGCACCTTGACAGGCCATTTCTGCATCATCGTCACCTTTACCTCCTCGCCTTCGGCGTTGGTCAGTGTGGCGATGGTGTCTGTGATCTTGTATTGTCCCGCCTGTGCCACCGATTTCACGGTGTAAGTCCCTTCAAAATTGAAAGGCACCATGATTTTATGAGGCAGCCAGCCTTCTTTTACCTCGCCGAGCCAGTCGGCGGCAACGACCTGTTGTCCTACCTCGACTATTGGTGTGAAATCCCACAACTTGTCTTCATCAAGAGCCTTCGTGTACTCGCCGCGTTTCAGAAAGACGTCTTCCATAGTGGCGAGGTTGTTTTGTAAACCGTCGAAGTTGCTCGAAAGCAATCCGGGGCCTAAAGTCACCTCAAGCATGTGGTCTTGAAACTCCACTGTGTTACCGATCTGAAGGCCGCGGGTGCTCTCATACACCTGCACGGAGGCCTTGCTGCCATTCACCTTGATGACCTCCGCCATCAGCTTGACACCTTGCAAGTCGATCAGACAGATTTCGTTTTGCGACACAGGGCCGTTGCACTCAACGGTAACCAAGTTGGAGATGATTCCAGTAACTTTTCCTGTTGTTTTCATATATTAAATAACTAATTTTCAGATATTTACTCAAATTATCTTAAGACCTTCCTCTATCTTTTCCTTTACTTCCTCTGTGCGGATTTCGTTGACGAGTTTGCGGAACATTTCTGCACCTTTTCCCTCGTCGAGTTCGGTCCAGCGTTGCACCATCTTAGCCTTCACCAGAAAAGCAAGTATGGCATTCATGTTGAAATAGTCCATGCGGGCAATGTCGCTCGCCTTTTCCCATTTCAGGTCGTCCATCTTTTGCTCGCGCTCCACGAAATCAGCATTTTGGAGTATTTCCCGAATCTGCTTTTCCTCTTCGAAATCAGCCTCAGGCAATTCCACAAGGAAAGCGGATCCATCTTTGCCCAAGCGTTTAGCCAAATAACTGACCTTCATATTGCGCAGGCGACCATCAAAGTCGAAATACTGACGAATGAAATCATTCTTGCTCTCAGCAGCCTTGGTGTAGAACTCAGCCCCCAAGGTCTCCTCGTTGAAACCATCCTCCATGAGCTCGACAAGCTTCTGATCCTTCTCCGAAAGCAGCTCCATGATGCTCTCCTTGACGGCGGCATAGTCGAAGTTTGTGCCCTCGTAACTAGAGGCCAGTTCTGGCAATCCGGCAATGATATAAATATAGTTGTCCATCAGCCAAAGAGGATTTTCTTGGTGGCGGGACGCAGATAATTGGCGATGAGTTGCGTGAACTCTTCATCGGTGAATTGCAGCTGATAGCCACCATCCTTAGGAGCCACCTTGAAACCGCCGTTCATCTTCTTCGAGTAGTCCACCTTCACCTCGCCTTTGAACTGTTGGGCAATTTCGTTCTTTACGAAAGGCTCCACTTCCGCTTTCAGCGACTCGGGCATGATGAAGTTCAAATCAACCGGTGAAGCGTTCTGGGGGTTGAATGCCTTCACGATACTCATGATCATCTCCTTGGTGAAGTCGGCCTTCGAAAGACTTTGTTTCACGCCTTCGGCAGCGGCCTTGGTGACGACCATCTTCTCTATCTCTTGTTTCGTAACGGCAATGCTTTGGGTAGCGGCCATCTTCACATCGGCGGCAACCTTGGTCTTCAACTCTTCGGCATCCTTGTTGGCCTGAGCTATGATTTGCTCTGCTTCCGCTTTGGCTTTTGCGACAATGTTATCGGCCTCGGCATGAGCCTTTTGAAGCAATTCTTCTCCGTCTTGTTTACCTTTCGACAAGCCTTCATTATAAAGTTTGTCGGTCAATTCTTGCAGTTTGTCTTGCATGTTTTATATGTTTATCTATTTGTCAACTTCTTTGTTTTATTGGGGGCAAAGATACATTATTCTTAATAATAAAACAAAAGAAATCTCAAGGAGTTTATGTGTCAAAAAATCCTTTTTTTTCGACATATATTCTCGATGTTTTCTCCTTTACACACGATAAACCTTGGCCTGCAAAATGCAAGCCATTTCTGCACAAAGGAATGATGGGAAACAAAGGAACAGAAAGTGAAATTATATCAAAACCTCAGTTTAAGTGTTTTTGATAAATGCGGGCACGCTTATGCAGGGTGCGATCAAATCTGTTCCAAAGGTTCTGCACACTGGCATTTTGTTCCAATTCACGCGTCGATTCAACGTATCGAATGTGATTCTTCACGATGCCTTTTGCTACTTTGTCGAAAATCAAGGCATTCACGCCTTTGTTCTTATATTTATCGTCAATTGCAATCAGTAATGTATCCAACGTGTCGTTGTGTTTTAGCGCATGCAACACGTGAATGAAACCGAATGGGAAAAGACTTCCGTTGGCTTTCTGCATAGCCTTGGAAAGCGAGGGCATACAGATGCCAAAAGCCACCACTTCTTCGTTCTCATCGAGAATGACGGAAAGATAGTCGATGTTGACATTTCCGAAGAATTGATTCTTTAGGTCCTCGCACTGCCCAGGCGTCAACTCGGAAAAACCGTGAATAACGGAATACGCCTTGTTCATGCATTTGAAGATGCCATCGACATATTTCAGCACATCCTTACGGCGAACTATAGGAGCTTCATGCAAATGGTTTTTCTCCATAACAAGCTGCGCAATTGAGCCATAACGTTCTGGAATCGTATCTGGAACTATGACAAGGTATTCTACATAATCGGCCTCTTTACCATAGCCCATAGCCAAGAGGTGTTCTTCGTAATAAGGCGAATTGTATTTTCCATAGGCGGTCGGAAGTTGGTCAAAACCATCCACCAGCACGCCAGCAGCATCAAATTCCAAGAATCCCGTAGGGCCGCTCATCTCATCCATTCCCTTTTCTCGGGCATATTGCTCGACAGTATGTATCAAGGCCTCTGAAACTTGACGGTCGTCAATGAAATCGATCCAACCGAAACGACAGATCTTCCGTCCCACCTTCTCATTGTACCTGCGATTGATAATGCCGGCAATACGGCCAACGATCTGCCCTTTTTCGTCATATGCAAGCCAATACTTGCCTTCACACACTTCAAATGCATGGTTTTTGGATGGCGTGAGCGTATTACGGTCCATCGATTCAATCTGCGGTACATAATAAGGATTCCCTTTGTAAAGCTCATTAGGGAAATGCACAAAGGCTTTCAACTCCCTTTTTGATTTGACTTCTTTTATATTAACTTTCATTGGATCAAGTTTTTATTCACACAATAGACTTCAGCCTCAATCACCGTCATATAGCTATTCTCTCCTTATAAAACCATCGGGCAAATCCATTCCATAAACCGATTGACGCAAAAATATGCCTAAGTCTTCAATGGTTTTATAACATTCCATTTCCGCAACGGAAAGTACTTTCCCAATGCCAACACGGATTGGTTTTCCGCCTTTGTTAAGGACTTCTCTAGGCAGTCGTAACACTCGCATCGTCTTATTGACAAGACCTAAACCATAGAAAAAATTCGAGTTGCGGTCGAAAAACCGCACAGGGACGACCGGTACTTTTGCTTTTTTTATTAATCGCAATGCGGCTTCTTGCCATTCACGGTCACGGATGCTGTGTTCTTTCAGGTTTAAGTCGGAGACGGCTCCTGCTGGGAAAATGCCAAGCGGATGACCTTCGCGCAAATGCGTAAAGGATTTTTTCACCCCACTGATACTGACCTGTGTCGGCTTGGCATCAAGCTTGAATTCGGGAGAGACCATGATGAAATTGTCTTGAAGAGTTTTTACCAAAGACAGGAATTTGTTGGCCATTACCTTATAGTCAGGACGGGAGTGCCCAATAAGATCAATGAGGATAATACCATCCAAAGCGCCATAAGGATGGTTGCTGATGGTGATAAAAGGACCTTCTGTAACGGATTGCAACTGTTCCAGGCCGCTGACCTCATAGTTTACCCCAATGTCTTTCAGATAAGCATTGACAAAATCAGGGCCCTTAACATCCTCGTGCCGATCATATATCTCCGCAATCTTATCAACAGCCGTGATTTTCAACAGACATCTGGCCAAAACATGGCCGAACGTGCCTTTGAAGACTGGGGACAGCTCTTCTATTTGTTTCATCGTTAACAGTGCCATATCTTATTTCTTTAAGAAAACTGAAAACTCACCATTGCCGCACATTCGAAAGAGATAATAGGAGAAACGATACATTTCCCCCATAATTGAAAATGACAAAATGCGGAAAAAGCCAAAGCACTGCAATATCGGCGGCAGTGCCCATGAGATTACTCGTCACAAACTTTGCAAAACGTTCAACCAATTCCGTGTGCGTTTTATTCATGCTTTTTGCTCGGGTCGGCTTTAGCATAGGCACGACCATCTTGGAAAATAGTCGTACAGTAAATTATCACTAGTACAATGAAAATAACAACACCGACAACATCAAGGAGGTGTAAAGAAACGGTCGAGCCAAACCACATTATTTCTCTAGAGAACTCTTGAAGAGGTTTAATACAAATGATTAGGACATTCGCCAAGATACATATAAGCCTAAACTCCGTCGGACCCAATTTGGCGTACGTCAGCCTGAATTCTCCTTTCAAATGGGCATTCATGGTCACATTGAGTGTCAACATCAGATAAATGACAAGAATAACGGCCGCCAAACCGAAATGCATGAATGGCGTCATGCCTGCACCGAGGAACATGAGCACCTCATTGATGGCATCGGTAGTGTGGTCGATATAAAAGCCATATACGGGTCGTTGCGTGTTTCGAACACGGGCTAAGGTGCCATCAAGTGAATCGCCATACCAATTGACAACAAACCCAAAAGATGCCAACCAAAGAAAATTAACATTGACATTGGATAGTATGAATCCCACCGCAATGATAACGGCACCGAGAAAACCAACAACCGTCAGCATGTCAGATGTGACCCATCGCGGTTGCCTTTCGGCAAGCCAGACCAATGCTTTCTTCTCAACTGCATTAAGGAAAGACGTCTGTATTCTCTTAGATTTTTCCTTTTCCATATCAGAAATCAATAATACCCATATGCAAAATTATATAAAATGAAAATCAATGGCATTTCTTTTCACTTTATTTCATCCATTTGTCACTAAACATTTTGTCTTTTCATAGATACAAAAAGGCTCCAATGCCTGCCAGCAATGGAGCCTTTTAACGAGAGTTCCGCTTCCTCTACTCTTATTGCAAATAATATAAAGAGAGGTAGGTCTGCAATCTGTTTTCGATATCCTGCAGAATCTCAGTGCGGCCGTATTTTTCGGCAATCTGTCCCATATGTTGTAGGAGGCTCATTTCCGCATCGATGTCTTCGGAGTAATAATCCTTGAACTTGGGTTTCATGCTTCCGTAATACACAATCTTGTCGGCACTGTTTTTGACGATTTTCTGCATGAATTGATCGCCTTTCTCCATTTTGTCAGCGAGATAGTAGTATTCCGGGAAGTTGTACAGATGCATGCCATAGGGGAATTTCTCATTGGGGAAGAACTCCTGGTATTTATCCATGACGACGACAGCGGAGTCGTATTCTTGGTGGTTGGCAAGGCTTTGTGCCAGTCTGGAATAGCTCTGACGGGCGAAGCTGTGGTTGCGCACGCTCTCGCGGTCGGGGATGACATCCTCGTCATTGAGGTTGCCCCAGGTGGCCTTGTTGACGAGCAGGTCGTAAGAGCCGTCGCGATAGACGCCGCCGAGGCCTTTGTAATAATCATCCGACTCAACGGGTATGAAACGGTAGGAAAGGCCTTCCATGTGGAGATATTTCTCGATGCCGAGCACGCCCGACATATCGCTGAAACTGGTGAAATACACAGGACGTTCCCAGTTGTTGGCAGCCATGAAATCGAGCAGCATAAGGGCGTTCTTATAGATGGCATTGCCCTTGATGTCCCAGTCGATCTCATCGACGATGCGATCTTTCATGTCCTCAGGCACGATGCCGTTGCGTATGCAGGCTTCCTTGTCGACGGTGAGTTTCATACTGCGGCAAGGCACATAGTGCTCAGGCTTGCTGCCTCCATAATTGATGACGGCTTTCGGGTTGTTGATGAAATCGATAAGATGTTGCAACTCTATGCGCTTGTTCTTGAAATAATCCTGTTCGATGATGCGCAGGGATTCGTTGACACCGTTGTCGTAGTCTTTCGGACTGAGCGTGAGAGGCAGCTTCTCCGAGTCATAGACTTTGCGACCCATCTGGTGGACATACCAATAGCCCGAAGAGAGCATGTAGTTAACGACACGCACATCAGTACGGAAGCCTTCCACCTCCTGTATGTACCACAAGGGGAAGGTGTCGTTATCACCACGAGTGAAGATGATGGCGTTGGGCGGCAGTTGCGCCAGGTAGTTCTTGGCCCAGTCGCGCGCGGCGGTCTTGCCCGAACGGTTGTGTTCGTCCCATCCCTGTGATGCCATCAGGCAAGGAACGGCGAGGAAGCAGACCAGCCCGACGGCTATCGTGGTGACCATCTTCTTGCTCTTGGTAAGCCTGTTGATCCAATCGATGATGGCAATGACACCCAAGCCCATCCAGATGGCGAAGGCATAGAAAGAACCCGCATAAGAGTAGTCACGCTCACGCGGCTGATAAGGCACCTGGTTAAGGTAGATGACGATGGCAATACCCGTCAGGAAGAAGAGAAGGAAGATGATCCAGCTCTGCTTCAGGTCTCGCTTGAGCATCCAGAACAGGCCGAGGAGGCCAAGGATGAGGGGCAGAAAATAGAACTGCGTTCTACCGGAATTCTTCAATGCATCGGGAATGTCGGTCTGGTTGCCGAGACGGGCCTCGTCGATGAAGCTGATGCCGCTGATCCAGTTGCCGTTCTCGATCTCGCCTTGACTTTCGATGTCGTTCTGACGTCCCACGAAGTTCCACATGAAATAACGCCAATACATCCAGTTAAGCTGGTAGTCGAAGAAGAACTTCAGGTTCTGTCCCATGGTAGGTTTCATGACGGTCTCGGTAGAGCCGTCATAAAGACGCACACGCACAGGCGTCCCGGTCACCGTGCCACGGGCGTTCTTACGATATCTTTCGTAAACGGTGGCGTGGTTGGGACTTTGGGTGCTCCACATTCTGGGGAAGACGGTCTTCATCTCGGATGGATACTCGAGCACGGTCATCTTGCGGTCGTCGGTGATGACGTAACGGTGGGCTTCCTTGTCTTTTACATAGATGGGACTGCCGTCGGACGCACCCGTGAAAGGAGCGTTGTAATACTCGCCGTATAGCAAAGGCCAGCTGCCATATTGCTCACGGTTAAGGTAAGAGAGCATCGACAGGGCGTCCTTGGGTTCGTTCTCGTTGATAGGCGTATTCGTGTTGGCGCGGATGGCCAGCATGAAGAAAGATGAATAGCCGATCAGGATGAACATGAAGGAGAGTATGGCAGTGTTTGCTATCACCTTCTTGCGTTTTGTGGTGGCGATGAGGCCCCACACGATGAGTCCGATGATCAGGGCAAAGTAGACGATAGTGCCGAGGTTGAAGGGCGCATGCAAGGTGTTCACGAAGAACAGCTCCGTCTTGCCAGCCAAGTTGACGACCTGAGGCACGAGGAACATGTTGATCAGCCACAGCAAAGCCACCGAGATGACGCCTGCCAGGACAAAGCCCCAGAAGGTGGTCTTCTTGTATTTCCTGAAGTAAACCACATATACGAAAGCCGGAATGCACAACAGGTTGAGCAGGTGCACGCCGATGGAAAGACCGATGAGAAAAGCGATCAGGATGATCCAGCGGTAATTCTGCGGTTCATCTGCGACTTGTTCCCACTTGAGGATGGCCCAGAAGGTAACCGCGGTGAAGAATGACGACATGGCGTAGACCTCGCCCTCCACAGCGTTGAACCAGAACGACTCGGAGAAGGTGTAGGCGATGGCGCCGACGAAACCTGCCAGCAGCACGCCGATCTTATTCACCCAAGGCGCGTCTTCGCCTTCCTTCATCCACACCTTGCGGGCAAGCATGGTGATGGTCCAGAAGAGGAAGACGATGGTGAGGCCACTGCAAAGGGCCGACATGACGTTGATCATCATGGCCACTTTGGTGACGTCGCCACCTGCAAAAAGGGAGAAGAACCTTCCGAGCATCTGGAACAGCGGTGCCCCAGGAGGGTGACCCACTTGCAGTTTATATGCCGTGGAGATGTACTCGCCACAGTCCCACCAGCTTACCGTAGGCTCCAGCGTAAGGAAATACACGATGGTCGCAATCAGACCGGCAAACCATCCCGTAATGTTGTTTAACTTCTTAAAAGTCATGATTTTATTGATGTATAACTAATAAACTCTTTGATAAACGCACGAAATTGCAAAGATATTGCTTTTTGGCATACGGAGGGACGAAAAAACGAAAAACATGCCCTCGAGTCAAAGTTACTTGCTCTAACGGCCTATACATTCATTAATAAGGATTCTTTTTCAATTCAGATTCATGTTGAAATCAACACAAAAAATCAAAAAAATGAAAAAAAACGTCATTCATATTGAAAAAGGTTGTATTTTTGCACCCGCATTCAGAAATGAGTGATGTCGAGTGGTGTAATGGCAGCACTGCAGATTTTGGTTCTGCCTGTCAAGGTTCGAATCCTTGCTCGACAACTTAAGGTGGAAGAAAACCTGCTACTTTGAGTAACAGGTTTTTTTATTGCCGAGAGGTAAATTGATAAAGTTTTGACTATTAAAAACTTAAATATATGATTGCAAAGGATCAGATTGCCGCATGGGCCGAAGAAGCTGCCGATGAGCGTAATTGCTTTCTCGTGGAGGTGAAACTGAAGCCGAATAACGTCATCGAAGTCTATGTGGACTCCGATACCGCTGTCACCATCGACGATTGCGCTATGATCAGCCGTTCTTTGGAAGGAAAGATGGACCGCGATGAGGAAGACTTCGAACTGAGCGTCCTCTCTTACGGACTCACAGGGGCGTTGCGTCTTGACCGTCAGCTGAATAAATATTTAGGCAAGGATGTCGAAGTGAAGACAAAAGAGAACGGCAAAGTCCAAGGCAAGCTCGTGCGTTTTGATGCGGAACAGATCGAGATAGAACCCGTGAAGAAGAAGACGAGCAAGAAGCAACCTGTCCAGGAAGGCAATCTCATTCTTGAAAGAAGCAAAACGGAGGTTAAGCCCGCCATCATTTTTTGAATAATAGGATACAATAATATAGACAATGGAAAATTACAAATTAGTTGAAACCTTTTCTGAATTCAAGGAATTCAAAAACATTGACCGCGAAGCCATGATGCGCATCATCGAGGATGTGTTTAGAGGCACTTTGAACAAAAAATACGACACGGATACCGAAGACTTTATCGACATCATCGTGAATGTCGACAAGGGCGATTTCGAAATCTACCATAACCGCACTGTGGTTGAAGACGACGCTTTGGAAGATCCGCTTCGCCAGATTAAACTTTCTGACGCCATCCTCATCGAACCCGACTTTGAAGTAGGCGACGAAGTGAGTGAAGAGGTAAAGATAGAGAGTTTTGGCCGTCGTGATATCCTGGCTTTACGTCAAAATCTCCAAACGAAAGTTTCCGAATACGAGAAGGAAAACATTTTCCAGAAGTACAAAGAGAAAATTGGTGACATCATCACTGCCGAAGTGATGCACGTTTGGAAGCGTGAGATCATCGTGACCGACGAGGAAGGCATCGAGCTCTCCCTGCCTTATGCCGAACAGATCCCGAACGACATCTACAAGAAAGGCGACACCATCCGCGGCATTGTGAAGAGCGTCGAGAATGTGAACGGCTCCCCTGTCGTCATCATGTCGCGTACCTCCGAAATCTTCCTGCAGCGCCTGCTCGAAGCCGAGGTGCCCGAGATCTACGACGGCCTCATCACCATTAAGAAGATTGTCCGTGAACCTGGACAACGTGCCAAGATCGCCGTTGAGTCGTACGACGACCGCATTGATCCCGTCGGCGCTTGCGTCGGCATGAAGGGTGCCCGTATCCATGGCATCGTGCGCGAGCTTCGTGGTGAGAACATAGATGTCATCAACTACACGACCAACCCTGTCCTGTTTATCACCCGTGCCCTCAGTCCAGCAAAGATTACCAACGTGGTGCTCAACGATGAGATCCATGCCGCCAACGTGTATATGGAGAACGATCAGGTGAGTCTCGCTATCGGTAAAGGCGGGTACAACATCAAGCTGGCCGGAAAACTGACGGGTTACGAGATCGACGTTTACAGAAACAGTGAAGCCAACAATACAGAAGAGGATGTCGACTTGCAGGAATTCTCCGATGAAATCGACCAGTGGGTTATTGACGCCCTCATCCGCATGGGCTGCGATACCGCCAAGAGCGTCTTGGCTCATACGCCTGAAGAGGTGGCCACCCGTGCCGACCTTGAGATAGAAACCGTGAAGGATGTGTTCCGCATCCTGAAGGCGGAATTCGAAGATGACGCCGAATGACACTTCGGCTTGTGTGATTAATAATAATGTGAAACAAAGAGAAAGAGAGAAATTATGTCCGATGAAGCAAAATCCACAATTCGACTGTCAAAAGCGGTAAAAGAGTTCAATGTGGGCTTGTCGACTATCGTAGAATTCCTGAACAAAAAGGGATTTGACGTAGAGTCGTCACCCAACACCAAGCTGTCGGCAGAGATGTATGCCCTGCTGAAGAAAGAATATCAGAGTGAAAAAGAGGTGAAAGACGAGGCCAAGAAATTGGGCGACATCACCTATAAAGGCGGCACGGCTTCCGTCGATTCCGACATGACAACACCAAAGAACGCCGATGAAGAGGAGGATAACCAAGAGGTGATTATCCGTACCCGCACCATCGGTCCTAAGAAAAAGGAAGTCAAAACTGAAGAAAAGCCCCAACCCAAAGAGGAGAAGTCGGAAGAAAAGAAGGAAGAATCCAAACCGGCTCCGGCTACTGTAGAGAAGACGTCTCCTGCTGAAGAGGAAGCTGGGAAAGGACCCAAAGTGCTCGGCAAAATCGATTTGGACAGTCTGAACCCTAAGAAGCAGACTAAGAAAGAGACCCCAAAGAAGGAAGAATCCAATAAGGAACCTGAAATAGAGGAGTCTAGTAAGCCCGAACCGAAAAAGGAAGCAGAGCCTAAAGTCCAAAAACCCGCTGAAAAGCCTGTGACGTCCGAAGAACTCGAACCTGAACAACAGGAACCTGCTGCTCCTGAACCTCGTTTCATCAAGACGGAAGTGGAGAGGCTGTCAGGTCCGAAGATCTTGGATAAGATTGAACTGCCTGTCGAAAACAAACGAGGAAAAGGCGGAAACGAAGGCGGTGATACGCATAAGAAAAAACGTAAACGCATCGCAGGTAAGCCTGAAGGCTCTTCGGAAGACCCAACCTCCAATGAAGCAGGCAACCACTCAAATAAAGGCCAAAAGCAAGCAGGCGACAACCGCAAAGGTTTTAAAGACGCAGGTAAAGCTCTGAAAAAAGACAAGAGAAGCCCAAAGAGAGAGGAAAAAGTAGAACTGAGTGACGAAGAAGTCAAGAAACAGATCCAAGACACCTTGGCACGCCTCTCGCCGATGGGTAAATCGAAGACTTCAAAACACCGCCGTGAGAAACGTCAGCATGTGGCTGGCTCTATGATGGAAGAGATGCAGCGGCAGGAAGAAGAAAAATCCATCCTCAAGGTGACGGAGTTTGTCACGGCCAACGAACTGGCTACCATGATGAACGTGCCCGTCGTCAAAGTCATTGCAACCTGCATGAGTCTAGGCATGCCCGTTTCAATCAATCAGCGACTCGATGCTGAAGCCCTCTCAGTCGTGGCTAGCGAGTTTGGCTATCAAGTCGATTTCGTCAGCGCCGATGTGCAAGAAGCCATCGCTGAAACAGAAGAAGTGGATAAGGAAGAGGACATGGTTCCTCGTGCTCCTGTCGTCACTGTCATGGGTCATGTCGACCATGGTAAAACCAAGCTCTTGGACTACATCCGTAACACCAATGTGGTAGCCGGAGAAGCGGGCGGCATCACCCAGCACATCGGTGCTTACGAGGTGACGACCGAAAGCGGCAAAAAAATCACCTTCCTCGATACTCCTGGTCACGAAGCCTTTACGGCTATGCGTGCCCGTGGTGCCAAGATGACCGACGTTGCCATCATTGTCATCGCAACCGATGATAACGTGATGCCGCAGACCGTCGAAGCTATCAACCACGCTCAGGCCGCCGGTGTGCCTATCGTGTTCGCCTTGAATAAGATCGATAAGCCGACGGCTAATCCCGACAAAATCCGCGAACAGCTGGCGAAGATGAACATCCTCGTCGAGAGCTGGGGCGGCAAGTATCAGGAACAGGAGATCGCCGCCAAGACGGGTCTCAATGTGGACGCCCTGTTGGAAAAGGTGTTGCTTGAAGCTGAGTTCCTCGATCTGAAAGCCAACCCGAACCGCCTCGCCAAGGGCACGGTCATCGAATCTGCCCTCGACAAAGGCCGCGGTTATGTGGCCAAGATCCTGGTACAGAGCGGCACGCTCCGTATCGGCGACATGGTGTTGGCCGGTACGACTTATGGCAAGGTGAAAGCTATGTTCAACGACCACAACAAACCGATCAAGGAGGCTGGTCCTTCCACCCCGGTGCTGTTGTTAGGTCTGAACGGCGCTCCTCAGCCTGGCGACGGCTTCAACGTGATGACCGACGAACATGAGGTGAAAGCTATCGCCAACCGTCGTGAACAGCTGCAGCGTGAACAGACACGCCGCACCAGTCCGCACATCACCCTCGATGAAATCGGACGACGTATTGCCATCGGCGACTTCAAGGAACTGAATATCATCGTCAAGGCTGACGTAGATGGTTCCGTGGAGGCTTTGTCCGACAGCTTGCTGAAACTCTCCACTGAAGAGGTGCAGGTCAACGTGATTCACAAGTCGGTGGGCGCTATCAGCGAATCGGATATCATGCTGGCATCGGCTTCAAATGCCGTCGTGGTAGGCTTCAACGTCCGTCCTACGGCACAAGCCCGCAAGCTGGCCGAGCAGGAAAAGATCGACATCCGTCTGTACTCCATCATCTATACCGCCATCGAGGAGATCAAGTCTGCTATCGAAGGCATGCTGGCTCCCGATATCGAAGAAGTAGTCACCTGCAACCTGGAGGTCCGCGAGACCTTCAAGATCAGCAAGGTGGGTACCATCGCCGGCTGCATGGTGCTCGACGGCAAGGTCACCCGCAACACCAAGATCCGTTTGATCCGCGACGGCATCGTCATCTATACCGGCTCACTCGGTTCACTGAAACGTTACAAGGATGACGTGAAGGAAGTCTCGGCAGGCATGGACTGCGGTCTGAACATCGAAAACTTCAACGACATCAAGATCGGCGACATCATCGAAGGCTACACCGAAAAAGAAGTGGCTCGAAAACTGTAATCCGACGGGAGGCTGACATAACGAAACTCGTCTGCGGACAAGAACCACGCTGTCAACCACCATCATCCTGTCGTGCGATAATGGTAGAACCGTGATAAAGCGGTTCTGACAAAACGATGGCAAACACAGCCAAGAAAGCCACCATGCCGGGTGATAAGCAGACCAAATTAACCAATGAAAGGGCTTGACCACAAAGGACAAGCCCTTTTTCATTTATTCGCGGGTCTTATCTTATACCATGATGAAATTCGCCCCGTAGTCTCTAACCGTTATTTAGGTCAAAAAGATTATTTCTGTCTGAAAAAAGTCCAATACATAAAGAATTGGTTTTTTTTGAAACAATTTGACAAAACTTTCGTTAGATTTGCAGCGGCGTGATAAAAACGCCCATTAAACTAATCAAGAGGAGACTTATGTCAAAAGAAATAAAAGGCCAAGTTACACAGGTAATCGGCCCTGTTGTTGACGTTTTTTTCAATGGGGGGTCAGGAGATCTCCCGAAAATACACGATGCTTTGCAAATTATCCGTCCCAACGGAAAGATACTGGTTCTGGAATGTCAACAGCATATTGGCGAGGACTCTGTCAGAACTATTGCCATGGACTCAACCGATGGCTTGACACGTGGCATGGAGGTCACCCCGCTTGGCAAACCCATTTCCATCCCCATCGGCAACCAAATCAAAGGACGCTTGATGAATGTTATCGGCGATTCTATTGACGGCATTGGTGTCCTGGATCGCAGCACAGAGACCCCCATCCACCGCGAGCCACCTAAATTTGAAGATCTAGCCACTTCCAAAGAGGTGCTGTTCACAGGCATCAAGGTCATCGACTTACTCGAGCCCTATTCCAAAGGCGGCAAGATCGGCCTCTTTGGCGGTGCCGGTGTGGGCAAGACCGTACTCATCATGGAGCTCATCAACAATATCGCCAAAGGACATAACGGATTCTCCGTGTTCACCGGCGTCGGTGAGCGCACCCGTGAGGGCAACGACTTGCTGCGCGAGATGATCGAATCAGGCATCATCAAATACGGCGACGAGTTTGTCAAAGCCATGAAAGATGGAGACTGGGATCTTTCGAAAATAGACAAGAAAGCCTTGGCCGATTCTCAAGCCACACTGGTTTTTGGACAGATGAACGAGCCTCCCGGGGCTCGTGTGTCCGTCGCCCTTTCCGGTCTGACCGTAGCAGAGTCGTTCCGTGACGACCCCAATAGCGGTCAAAGCGACATCCTGCTCTTCATCGACAACATCTTCCGTTTTACGCAAGCAGGTTCCGAGGTGTCGGCTCTGCTCGGCCGAATGCCTTCTGCCGTGGGTTACCAGCCCACCCTTGCCACCGAGATGGGTCAGATGCAAGAACGCATCACTTCCACCAAGACGGGGTCCATCACTTCGGTGCAAGCCATTTACGTCCCTGCCGACGACCTTACCGACCCGGCACCGGCTACGACTTTCTCGCACCTCGATGCCACCACCGTGTTAAGCCGTAAGATCGCCGAGCTGGGCATCTACCCCGCCGTCGACCCACTCGAGTCCACCTCTCGCATCCTCGACCCCAACGTAATTGGAGAACTGCATTACAATACCGCCCAACGCGTCATCCAGCTGCTGCAACGCAACAAGGAACTCCAGGACATCATCGCCATCCTCGGCATGGAAGAACTCTCCGAAGAAGACAAAGTCGTCGTCCACCGTGCCCGTCGTGTGCAGCGATTCCTGTCACAGCCGTTCAATGTGGCAGAGCAATTTACCGGCCTAAAAGGCGTCATGGTGCCAATAGAAGAAACCATCCGCGGATTCAACATGATTATGGATGGCGAAGTGGACCAATATCCTGAAGCGGCCTTCAACCTGGTCGGAACTATCGATGATGCCATAGCCAAAGGCGAAGAAATGCTCAAACAAGCCCAATAAGTCCCGCTATGAAAGTCGAAGTCATTTCTCCATCTGCAGAATTGTTCAAGGGCGAAGCACAGTCCGTGACTGTCCCGAGCGTCATGGGGCCCTTTACCCTACTTGAACACCACGCCCCTATCGTAGCCATCCTTGAGGAAGGCACGGTGAATGTGACAGACGACAAAGGAGAGCAACATGAATTTCCTATCAAAGGCGGCTTTACCGAACAACACGATAACAACCTCATCATTTGTGCTGAAATATGAAAAAGAACATTCTGACCGTCTATCTTTCTATCTTCCTGCTCATCTGCATCGTTCTCGACGGCATCCTGCTCTGCTGGCTATCGCCTAAAGAACACCTCTGGAACAACTGGATGGCCATGGTACCCATCATTTATATGGTACTTGGCGCTTTCTATGCAAATTTTATGAAGAAAAACGTGGATTCAGGAAAACAAAGCATGGCTTGGCTTTTTATCTATAAAGGTATTAAGCTCATAATCAGCATACTCATCGTTGTACTATATTTGATTTTCATCAAGGAAAACGCCAAAACGTTTATTCTCATCACGGCGGCATCCTATCTCATTGCCCTTATTGCTGAGACTGGTATTTTCACCGATTATCTTAAGAAACAAAAACATGAATAAGGTCATCAAATATTGTAGCCTGATTGCTCTTCTGACACTGTCACTGGTTGGCATTTCATTCGGTCAAGATGCTGTCGCAGCCCCTGAACCCGAGAGTCAACCTATCGAGGCAGAAAAAGAAGGAAGCAAAGGCTTTGATGCCAAATCATTCATATTCAGCCACACAGGCGATTCGTATTGTTTTCATATCACTGAAATCAAGGGGGAACCTATCTGCGTATGGTTGCCTGTCATCGTAAAAAGCAAGGAACAAGGTTGGTGTGTCTTCTCATCAAAACATGTCTGTGAACTAAAGGAAGGTGAAACCTACCGTAATTTCTTCATCCAACCTATGGATGCAGAATTCAAACCCGGAAAACTGGTTGAAATAAACCAAGCAGGTGAAATTGTCAGGCCTTTTGACATTTCGTTCACAAAGAACGCGTTTGGCGTTTTCTTCTGTTGCGCCTTCCTGCTGGCTTTCTTCCTGCCTGCCGCACGTAAATACAAGAAAGATCCGATGGCACAACCCACCAAATACCAAGGGATGATAGAATGGCTCACTTCTATGGTCCTCGACGGCATCATCAAGCCCTCCATTCAAGGAGATAAATACAAGAAATTCGCCCCTTATCTACTAACCGTCTTCTTCTTCATCTTCTTCAACAATCTCTTCGGGTTGATTCCGTTTTTCCCCTTTGGAGCCAATGTCACAGGCAACCTGTCAATCACTTTGGTACTGGCTCTGATCACCTATTTCTTCGTTAATGCATTTGGCACGAAACACTACTGGAAGGATATCCTGTGGCCTGATGTGCCCATCTTCCTCAAGGCCATTCCGTTGATGCCTATCATCGAGCTCATCTCCACCATCACCAAGCCTTTCGCTTTGATGATACGTCTATTTGCCAATATTCTCGCCGGTCATATCATCATCATGGTGCTCATGGCTCTAATTTTCATCATTGGCGGCATGTATGGGGCTGGAATGGGAGGCGCCATGGCGATCATATCCATTTTTATGTCAATTTTCATGACTGCTCTTGAAATGCTTGTCGCATATATTCAAGCTTATGTCTTCACCATGTTGTCGGCCATTTTCATAGGTCTGGCCCAAGAAGAACCTGAAACAAAAGCAATAAAAACAACAAAATAAAATAGAAACGATAAATCACTAAAATTTTCAAATCATGTTAGCAAACATTTTAGCCATCATCCTTGAAATCAATTATGTTCCTGCTATTGCTGCCATTTCGGCTGCATTGGCCGTTTTTGGAGCGGCTTTCGGCATTGGAAAAATCGGACAGTCCGCCATGGAAGCTATCGCACGCCAGCCTGAAGCAGCCGGAAATGTCCGTTCAAGCATGATTATTGCTGGCGCTCTGGTGGAAGGTGCTACACTTTTCGCTATCGTCGTTTGTGTGTTGGCAGTAGTCTAAAAACCGAAATGTCTGGGATTTGCTTTGCAGGTCCCAGACTTTAAAAACGCATCAAAATGGATCTATTCTTACCAGAAAGCGGTTTGGTAATATGGATGCTCATTGCTTTTGGCATCGTTTTCCTCATCCTGGCAAAAGCAGGATGGCCTATGATTATGGGTGCCGTTGACAAGCGTAACAAACACATTGCAGACTCGCTTCATGCAGCAGAAGAAGCCAATGCCTCTCTGGCCGATATTGAAAAGAGAAGCAAGGAAATCCTGGCTGAGACACAGGCCGAACAGATAAAGATTCTGAAAGAGAGTCAAGACATGAAGACCCAGATTGTGGAAGAGGCCAAAGCTCAAGCCCGTTTGGAAGCAGAAAAAATCGTCGCTGACGCCCGCCTTCGCATCGAAAAAGAACAAGCAGAAGCCATGGATAAGGTGAAGGACGAAGTCGTGGCACTTTCAGTAAGCATTGCCGAAAAACTGCTGCAACGTGAACTCGATGACAAACAGGCGCAAAGCGACTATATCGAGCAATTGATAAAAAACAACAACCGTATTGAGGCATAAACATGAACGACGGGAAAATTTCGGTCAGATATGCAAGGGCGCTTTATCATGCAGCCTGTGAACAAGGGTGCGAACGCGAAGTCTATGTCGCCATGCGGCAATTCGTAGATAGTGTATCGGGTCATTTGCTGCAGTTTGAAGACATCCTCAAGAACCCCACTATCGGCAATAGCGACAAGGCAAAACTGATTGAAACCGCTATCGGAAATGCCATTCCACAATGTCTGAAAGACTTTATCAACCTCGTCATCAAACACAATCGCGAAGGAAAGATGTACTTGATCGCTTTGAAGTATCAAGAGCAATACCGACGCGACAAGAACATCATGTTCACCCGTATAACCACAGCTACCGAACTTCCTGAAGTCACTTTGAAAAGAATCAAAGACTTCGTTGCGGAAAACTTCCATACAGAAGTAGAAGCCCAAGTAGATATTGACCCCAAACTCATTGGTGGTTTCACTTTAGACATCGAAAACAACCGTATGGATGCCAGCGTGGTCGGGCGGCTGAACGCGCTGAAGAACAGATTGAAACAATAAGCTATCAGCCATGCAAGCGGAAAACTGATTGCCTACCGCTGACAGCTAACAACAAAACAGAAAACAACAAACAATCAACATATAATGTCAAACATCAAACCAAGTGAAATTTCGAGCATCCTGCAAATGCAGCTTCAGGAATTGAACAACAAGGTTCAGTTTGAAGAAATCGGCAAGGTGCTGCAAGTAAGCGACGGCGTGGCCCGCGTATATGGCCTCGACAAAGTGCAGGCCAACGAACTCGTGCAGTTTGAAAACGGCACTTTCGGCGTCGTACTGAACTTGGAAGAAGACAACGTCGGTGTCGTGCTCCTTGGCCCCACCGAAGGCGTGAAAGAAGGTGAAACCGTGAAACGCACCCAGCGTATCGCCTCTGTCTTAGCCGGCGAAGGCATGATAGGCCGTGTCGTCAACGGACTCGGTTTTCCCATCGACGGCAAGGGCCCCATTCAAGGCAAGACCTACGAGATGCCTCTTGAGCGCAAAGCCCCGGGCGTCATCTACCGCCAACCCGTCAACCAGCCGCTGCAGACCGGTCTCAAGGCTATCGACGCCATGATTCCCATCGGACGCGGACAGCGTGAACTCATCATCGGCGACCGCCAGACAGGAAAGACCGCTATTGCCATCGACACCATCATCAACCAGAAGGAGAACTTCAAGAATGGCGACCCCGTCTATTGCATCTATGTGGCTGTAGGACAAAAAGGCTCTACCGTGGCCAACATCGTCAACACCCTCGAGCAGTATGGCGCCATGGACTATACCATCGTAGTTTCGGCGACGGCCTCCGACCCTGCCGCCATGCAGTTCTATGCCCCTTACGCTGGCGTTGCCATAGCAGAATATTTCCGCGACACGGGCCGACATGCCCTTGTCGTCTATGACGACCTCTCCAAACAAGCAGTAGCCTATCGTGAGGTGTCGCTGATTCTCCGCCGTCCACCAGGACGTGAGGCTTATCCTGGTGATATCTTTTACCTGCACTCCCGTCTACTCGAACGTGCCGCAAAGATTATCAAGAACGACGAAGTGGCCAAACAGATGAATGACCTGCCTGAAAGCATAAGGGACATTGTCAAAGGTGGTGGTTCTATCACGGCTCTGCCCATCATCGAAACACAAGCCGGCGATGTGTCGGCTTACATTCCGACCAACGTCATCTCTATCACCGATGGTCAGATCTTCCTTGATACCGGCCTCTTCAATGCTGGCGTTCGCCCTGCCATAAACGTCGGCATCTCCGTATCACGTGTCGGTGGCAATGCACAGATTAAATCCATGAAGCGTGTGGCTGGCACCCTGAAACTCGACCAGGCTCAATTCCGTGAGATGGAGGCTTTCTCAAAATTCGGCGCTGAACTCGATGCCGCCACCCTGGCCATCATCGACAAAGGCACCAAGAACGTGGAATTGCTTAAGCAGAGCCAATATTCACCCATGCCTGTCGAGAAACAGATTGCCATCATCTTCTGCGGCACCAACGGCCTGCTCAGCAAAGTGCCCGTCAATAAGGTGCGCGGCTTTGAGAAGCAATTCCTCGACCTACTTGACGCCAAGCATCGTGACGACATACTCGTCCCGCTCAGTAACGGCAAGATCGACGACGACATCAAGGCGACGTTAAAACAGGAGGCTTTGCTCATAAGTGAACAATTCGCGACTGATAACAAATAAAAAACAGGTGTAGATCTAATTTGAAAAGGTCATGGCTTCATTGAAAGAAATACGAGCTCGCATCACTTCGGTGGCTTCCACGCAGAAAATCACCAGCGCCATGAAAATGGTGTCGGCTGCCAAACTGAAGAAGGCGGAGTCGATTACCTTGAAGTTTGTGCCCTATCGTACCAAACTCATGGAAGCGCTGACCAACTATCTGGGTTCCTTGGAAGAATCAGTCAATATCCGATTGGCCGAACAAAGACCCGTGCAAAAAGTGGCATTGGTGGTTTTTTCATCCAACAGCGGCTTGTGTGGTGTGTATAACTCGAATATCGCAAAGCTGTTCAAGACCAGATATGACGAATATGCAGAAGAAATCGGGAAAGAAAACATCATCGTATACGTAGTGGGCAAGAAAATCCATGACTATGCCAAACGCATTGGCATTAAAGTGGAAAAGGCATACCCTGAGCTCAGTGATAAACCTGATTTTCAAGCCGCCTGCGACATCAGCGACCTGTTCGTCAACCAATTTCTGGAAGGCAAGGTCGACAAAGTGGAGCTTATCTACAACCATTACAAAAGTGCTGGCGTTCAGCAACCGCTACACGAGAGTTTTCTGCCCCTTTCAACTGATATCGGACAAACGGGCAGTGCCGTCTATCACGATTACATCGTAGAGCCCTCCAAAGAAGAGTTCGTCAATGCTTTGGTCCCCAAGGTGCTGCGCACCCATTTCTATTCCGTCATTTTAGATGCTTTCACCGCTCAGCATGGCGCTCGCATGACAGCCATGCACATTGCCAGTGACAATGCCGACCAATTGTCGCAAGAACTACGGATCCAATACAACAAAGCCCGTCAGAACGTCATCACCAATGAGTTGATCGACATCGTAGGCGGCGCTGAGGCGTTGAACAAATAAGTCCACTACCTGCAACAACAAAGCGAGGCACCCTTTCGGATGCCTCGCTTTTTTATGTAACGATATTGCTATCGATTATTCGCCCAACTTGATGCGATAGAAAGCCTTCACGGTAGCTTCCTTGTCGGCAGCCTGGATGTATTCGGCGACCGTCTTAGGATCAGCAATCAGGGAGATCTGGTTGAGCAGGCAGTTTTCTTTGTAGAACTTGCCCATACGGCCTTTGGCGATGTTCTCGACCATCACTTCGTTGAGCTTCACCTGACCAGGGACGTTGGCTCTGATTTCGCGAGCCAGGGCGCCTTGTTCAGCAGTGATGTAACCCTTGGTAATGTTGGAGTCGATGTGGTCATCGCTGTCGACGTGGTTCGGGTTGATGCCAGCCTTACGGAGCGCCTTTTCAACTTCCTTGGCGATCTGGTCTTCCTTGGTCTTATCGACAGCAACCTGATATTCGCGGTCTTTCACTTCCTGAGGCACCTCTGCTTCGCTGACGGCGATGGGGCTCATGGCAGCGACTTGCAGAGCGACTTCGTGGCTGATTTCGTCCACATTGCCGAAAGTCTTGTTCATCTCAACGATGACGGCAAGACGGTTGCCAGGGTGGTTGTAATTGGTGACGTAAGCGCCTTCAAGGACTTTGAAACCACCAAGTTCTGTCTTTTCACCGGTGACAGCGCTTTGGTTGGCGACGAGAGCCTCGACGGTTTGACCGTTAATGGCCATAGCCTTCAGAGCTTCGATGTCCTTCACGCGGTTGGCGACGGCCATATCGAGCACGTCCTTCGTGAATTTCACGAAATCAGCGTTGTTGGCGACGAAGTCGGTCTCGCAGTTGATCATGACGATAGCGGCGTACTTGTGGTCTTCAGTGCACTTTGAGAGCACGCAGCCTTCTGAGGCGGTGCGGTCGGCGCGCTTGGCGGCCTTAGCCATACCCTTCTTGCGAAGGATGTCGATAGCTTGTTCGATGTTGCCATCGGTTTCAACGAGAGCCTTCTTGCAATCCATCATGCCGGCGCCCGTCATTTGTCTCAGTTCGTTAACTTGAGCAGCAGTAATATTCATATCAATTAAGTATCTAAAGGGTTAATAAAAAAGCACTGTCAGCTGCCGGTCTGCCTCGATGCGGACGTGCCGCACCGCTGCAAGCTGATAGCTGACAGCACACGGCTAAATTATTGTTTAGCGACCGGCTTGCGCGGTCTTCTGGCGCGAGGTTTTCTCTCTTCTTTTTCTTCCTCGACGACAGCTTCTTTTTCTTCGTCTTCCATTTCCTCTTCAGGCTCTTCGGCAGCGAGGTCCTTGTTGGCCTTGCGTTCGTTGATGCCTTCTTCGATGGCTTCGACCATCTTACCGACGATCAGGGCAATGCTCTTGGAAGCATCGTCATTAGCCGGAATCGGGAAGTCGATGAGGTTAGGATTGGTGTTGGTATCGACGATGGCGAAGGTGGGGATGTTGAGCTTACGGGCTTCAGCAACAGCGATGTGCTCCTTCATGATGTCGACGACGAACAAAGCGGAAGGCAGACGGCTAAGGTCGGCGATAGAACCGAGGTTCTTTTCCAGCTTTTCACGTTCACGTTCGATTTGGAGTTTCTCACGCTTGGAGAGGCTCTTGTAGGCTTCGCTACCCATCATCTTGTCGATGCCCGACATCTTCTTCACGGCCTTGCGGATGGTGGAGAAGTTGGTCAGCATACCGCCAGGCCAACGCTCGGTGACGTAAGGCATGTTGACGCGCTTTGCGAGGTCAGCAACAACGTCTTTAGCTTGTTTCTTGGTGGCAACGAAAAGGATTCTCTTGCCAGACTTGGCCAGTTGGCAGAGGGCGTTAGCGGCCTCATCCATTTTGGCTTGGGTCTTATAAAGGTCAATGATGTGGATGCCATTGCGCTCCATGAAAATATAAGGAGCCATGTTCGGATTCCATTTTCTCTTGAGATGGCCGAAATGACAACCGGCATCCAACAGTTCTTCAAATGTTACTTGTGTCATGTGTTGTTTTCTTTTTAATGTTTACATTCGCTAAATACAATCGCTGAGTAGTCTGCATAAGAATCTCAGCAATTTGGATACTAAACAAAATCGCTTTGCTTCTGAGGGCTTAACGTTTGCTGAATTGGAACTTCTTACGGGCACCAGGCTGACCGGGTTTCTTACGCTCGACCATACGCGGGTCGCGGCGCATCAAACCTTTAGCCTTCAAGGTGGGACGATACTCGGGGTTGATCTCGCAGAGGGCGCGGCTGATGGCGAGACGCAAAGCCTCGGCCTGGCCGTTGATGCCACCACCGTCGAGGTTGACCTTGATGTCGTATTGGCCGAGGGTCTCGGTCAGCATCATAGGCTGTTCAACCACATAGTGGAGGATGCTCGTCGGGAAGTACTCCTTGTAGTCGCGCTTGTTCACCGTAATGTTGCCACTGCCGGCCTTCATGTAGATGCGGGCAACGGCGGTCTTTCTTCTACCTAAAGCGTTGATAACTTCCATGATTATTTCTTAATTGTGTTAATTTTGAGTTCGATAGGCTGTTGGGCCTGTTGTTTGTGCTCAGGACCTTCGTAAACGTAGAGGTTCTTGAAGATGGCGTCGCCGAGCTTCGTCTTAGGAAGCATGCCTCTGACGGCGTGCTCAACAACTGCGATAGGCTTTCTCTGCAGCTGTTCTCTGACGCTGCGGATGCGCTGGCCACCCGGATAGCCGGTGTAGCGGACGTAGTATTTGTCATCCATCTTGGTTCCAGTGAGGACGACTTTCTCTGCATTGATGATGATGACATTATCACCACAATCGCTGTGGGGAGTAAAGCATGCCTTCTTTTTGCCACGCAGAATCATGGCAACCTCGGTAGCCAAACGGCCGAGGATTTGTCCTTCAGCGTCGATGACATACCATTTCTTGTTGGCATTTTCCTTGTTGACGCTTACTGTCTTGTAACTTAATGTGTTCATTTTGTTATTAATATGTTATCCAATTCATAAAACACTGCCGTTCAAAACGGAGTGAAAAACTAAACCTTTCTTCAATGCCGCCAACTTTTTGTGCATCGTTCATCTTCGCCCATGAATCAATGCGTTGGCTTTATCGAAGTCAGATAATGGACTTTCTAACGAGGCCGCAAAAGTACGGCTTTTTTTCTTTCCCTCAACATTTTATTGCGATTTTTTTAATATGAGTCTGAAACACTTGCGCTTAAATATATATAGGAGTAAAAAAACAAGTCTGTTTCATCCATTTCAGCATGGAATTGTCAAGGGGTTCCATAAAAAAAACTATCTTTGCACTTTAAACGCATTAACAAGTCATGTCTATCCTCATCGACCATATCAGCAAACGCTACGGCGATCAATTAGCGCTCAACGACGTAAACCTTACGCTCGACAAAGGCATCACCGCTCTGCTCGGTCCCAACGGCGCTGGCAAGTCGACCCTGATGAAAATCATCACCTGTTTCATCCCGCCGACCTCAGGCACAGTCAGCGTAAACGGCTTCGACGTGATGGACCAACCTATGGATGTGAAGAAAATCGTGGGCTATCTGCCGGAACACAACCCGCTGTATTTAGACATGTACGTACGCGAGTACCTGCAATTCGTGGCTGGCGTCCACCATCTGAAAGGCCAAGCCGCCACTAAGCGTATTGAAGAGATGATAGAGGTAACAGGACTCGGCATAGAGGCACACAAAAGAATCGGCGCCCTCTCCAAAGGCTACCGCCAGCGCGTCGGCCTTGCCCAAGCCATGATGCACGACCCGCAGGTGCTCATCCTCGATGAACCCACCTCAGGCCTTGACCCTAACCAGTTGGCCGAGATCCGTGGCCTCATCACACATCTGGGCAACGAGAAGACCGTGCTGCTCTCCACCCACATCATGCAAGAGGTGGAAGCCATCTGCAGCCGCGCCGTCATAATCAATAAAGGTGTTGTGGTCGCCGACGACAAGATTGAGAACCTGAAACAGACCGAAGCATCGCAAAATGTCATCATCGTGGAGTTTGAAAGCGAAGTCGACGAAACCTTGCTTTGCAGCATCCCACAGGTGAGTAATGTGAAACGCGTCAAAAACAATCACTGGATCCTTGAACCGCAGGGTGACATCGACATCCGCGCCAACCTGATGAAGTGGTCGGTAGAGAAAGGCCTCATCATCAAGACTTTGCAGAAAGAGGACTTGAGCATCGAAGAGGCGTTCCAGAAGCTGACAAAATAATTTCGGCCGAGACCTTGCCGCGTCTAAAATTATTCGTACTTTTGCACCCGCAAACGTGGAAAGATTTGAATTGATTGCAACCACGAGAAAAAAATGCTAAAACAATGCTTTTTTCCCTTTCTTTCAATATCAATCCTCCACAAATTTATTAATTAATTATTAATCAATTTGTTATGGGTTATTATTTTACATCAGAATCCGTTTCAGAAGGTCATCCCGACAAGGTGGCCGACCAGATTTCGGATGCTGTATTGGACGAAATTCTACGCTATGATCCCGCATCAAAAGTGGCTTGTGAGACCTTAGTCACCACAGGACTTGTCGTAGTGGCAGGCGAAATCCGCACTAACGCCTATGTCGAAATTCAAGACGTGGCTCGCAGCGTGATTGAAAAGATCGGATACAACAAGTCAGAGTACCAGTTTGATGCACAATCGTGCGGCGTGCTCTCCGCCTTGCATGGGCAGTCGAACGACATCAACCAAGGTGTTGACCGCCAGAAACCCGAAGAACAGGGGGCTGGCGACCAAGGCATGATGTTCGGCTTCGCCTGCAAGGAGACAGAGGATTACATGCCGCTTACCATCGGCCTCTCACACCTATTGTTAAAAGAACTGGCCGCTATCCGTCGCGAAGGCAAAAAGATGAAATACCTCCGCCCTGACGCCAAGTCTCAAGTGACCGTGGAATATGGCGACGGCTGGAAACCACTTCATATAGACACCATTGTCATCTCGACGCAACACGACGATTTCGACAACGACGACGCCATGCTGGAAAAGATCGAAAGCGACGTACGCACCGTTCTCCTCCCAAGAGTGAAGAAACAGCTGCCTGCACGTCTGCGCAAACTCTTCGACAACAAGACCAAGCTTTTTGTTAACCCGACGGGCAAATTTGTCATTGGCGGACCTAACGGCGACACAGGCCTGACAGGTCGCAAGATCATTGTCGACACCTATGGTGGCCGCGGCGCCCATGGCGGCGGCGCTTTCTCTGGCAAGGACAGCTCAAAAGTGGACCGTTCTGCCGCTTATGCAGCACGTCACATCGCCAAGAACCTTGTGGCAGCAGGCGTTTGCGACCAAGTCCTGGTACAAATCGCCTATGCCATCGGCAAGGCGGAGCCTGTAGGCTTCTACGTTAACACCGACGGCACCTCGCACGTCAAGATGAGCGACGCTGACATCGCCCTCAAAGTTAAAGATTTGATCGACCTTCGCCCCTACTTCATCGTAAAGCGTTTTGGCCTCACCAATCCTATCTTTGAAGAGACTGCATCTTATGGACATTTCGGTCGTCAACCCGAAACACGCAAAGTACAAGTCTTTTACGAAGACAAGAATACTTTTAAGGAAGACGGGAAGATCTACAAAAATGCGGAATTCTTCGCCTGGGAGAAACTTGACTTAGTGGACAAGATGAAGAAAGCCTTCAAACTGTAAACAAATTTCAAAAAGAAAAAACCCCGAGATCCTCGGGGTTTTTTCATATTAGGTTTAGGAGATAGGTTTATTCTATCACTGTCTCTGGTATCGAGTCAGCTTTCGCCTCGAATTCACGGATAAGTTCTTCGGGCGTCTTGCCTAAATTATCAATGCAAGCCTGAGCGGATGGAACGAATGCATTATCCGGATAGTCTTTGACAAGTTGCTCATAAGCATCCTTAGCCTTACCCAGTTCTCCTACATCTTCGTACTTCATACCTAACAGAAGCAAAGCGGCAGGCGTCTTGTCAAAGCTAGGATATGTCGCTATCAGGTTATTACCAATTTCGATAGCTTTGTCCGCATCCATGAAATTCAAGGCAATTTCAAAAGCCTTAAACAAATACTCAGGCGCTAAGGTGTTATCAGTGTTTTCTGCAGCAAACTTGGTAAAAGTCTCAACAACCTCAGGCACAGCGTCCGTATTGGCTGTCATATCTTCGTTGTACAACTTTGCTTCGGCAGCCTTTACATCGTTTTCGGTCAGTTTCTTTTCACCGCATGCGGAAACAAATGTGATCAGCATGGTGAACATCATGATTTTCAGTAAGTTTTTCATCATTTTAATGAATTAATTATCTTCTTTTTTTCTTTGGAAAAATCATCTTATAATCAACATCGCACTTGCCTTCGGTAATATCGCGCAGTTTTCTCTGCAGCAAGGTTTTGCGCAACGGTGCGATACGATCCACATGGACATGACCTTCCAAGTGGTCATACTCGTGTTGGATGATACGGGAGCGAATGCCTTCAAACACTTCCTCATGTTCCACAAAATGCTCATCCAGATAATGAATGCGGATCTTGTCCTTACGGATCACGTCTTCATAAATATTGGGAAGACTCAGGCAACCTTCTCTGAAAGACACGTCTTCGCCGAAAAATTCCAGAATCTGGGCATTGATGAAAACCTGTTTGAAATCCTTGCCATCAGGATAATCAGGATAAAAAGGATTGCCATCCACGACAAAGAGACGAATGGACCTGTTAACCTGAGGGGCCGCCAAACCCACGCCTTCAGAATGAGTCAAAGTCTCCCACATATCAGCGAGAAGTTGTTCCAGATCAGGATAGTCTGGTGTGATGTCCTTGGCAACAGCCTTCAATACCGGGTGTCCGTATGCTACGATAGGTAATATCATTGTTGAATTGTTGAATTGTTTAACTGTTGAACTGTTGTTGTATTAAACTGGTTAGCAGTCGAATTATTTTGCTGTTTTGAACTCTTGAACTTTTTTACTTTTCCCCTCTTGAACCTTTTTTAATCTCTTGTCTTTTTGAATTGTTCCTGTGATATGGTTCACTTTCCTTTGTAACTCAAATAGGATTGAAGAATGATGGTGGCGCTGATGGTATCGACCAGCTCCTTGTTTTGGCGTTGTTTCTTCTTTAAGCCTGCATCGATCATGGTCTGATGCGCCATCACAGACGTAAAACGTTCATCGTAGCGCTCTATCTTCATATTGGGGAGCAGCTTACGCAGCCGGTTGACAATCGGCTCGATATATTTCGTCGAGTCGGAAGGATTGTTGTGCATATCTTTCGGCTCTCCTATGACAATGGCTTCAACCTCTTCCTGATTCACATAGTTGACCACGAAATCGACAAGTCCGGCTGACGCGACCGTCGTCAATCCATTCGCCACAATCTGCAGCGGATCGGTGACAGCGATGCCACAACGTTTTCTTCCTAAATCGATTGCCATAATTCTCGCCATAATCGTCTCTAATAATCGGGGTGCAAAAGTACTCATTTTAATGGAATCACACAATAGGTTCTGTTGTATTATAGACGATTGGCCATCACCTTTTGTCAAGATTCTGTTTATATAAACAAGAAAAAAAGAGGCCCTCACGAGCCTCTTTCACCTTCAGGGTGGGAGATGGGATTCGAACCCACGACCCTCGGAACCACAATCCGGTACTCTAACCAGCTGAGCTACACCCACCATCTGATTTTGCGGATGCAAAAGTACGACATTTTTCAGACATGACAATATTTTTAGGGATTTTTTTTCTTTATGCCGGTTTTTTACGTGTTTTTCGGGATGAAATCCCTAATTTTGGCGGATGAAAAGAAGACCGAGCATGCGCAAGAAAAAAGAACAGTTCCAATCGCCTCGGGCCCTGGCTTGGCGGAAATTTCGCCAGAACCGTTTGGGCATGATCGCTGTACTTTACATCATCATTTGTGCCGTCATTGCTCTTTTCGCCTACTTCATCATCCCTGACCCAACGCCAAATGCCAACCGACAACTGCTTGAACTGAGCACGCAGAAACCCGGTTTTGAAGTTGACATGCTCGTCATTCCAAAAGACAATCCTGGACCGAAGCCCACATTTTTCCATTTGCTTTTTCAAGGTAAACCCGACGAATGCACTTATCTTCCTTTCGACAGCATACAGGTAGGCGAAAGGAGCACGGAAGTATTTCTCTTCAACCCTGAAAAAAGCGGTTCGGTAAAGACAGAAACCGTTGACAACATTGAACTTACAGGCAAAACGTTTGCTTCGCAAAGCGAAGCGGAACAGCACATCCTAAAGCAATGCGTCAAGCACCGCAAGTTTCTGTTGGGGACAGACCAGTTCGGTCGCGATTTTCTCAGCCGCTTGGTTTTAGGCAGCCGCATCAGTCTGACGGTAGGTTTCATCGCCGTGTTTCTTAGTCTTCTCATCGGCATCGTTGTCGGAAGTATTGGCGGTTTCTTCCGCGGCAAGGTCGATGACGCTGTAGTGTGGTTTATCAACGTGGTCTGGTCCATCCCTACCCTGCTTCTCGTCATCGCCATAACCTTCGCTTTAGGCAAAGGCATCACCCAAGTCTTCATCGCGGTAGGCCTGACCATGTGGGTCGAAGTGGCCCGTATCGTCCGTGGACAAATCCTCTCCATTCGAGAGACGACTTTCGTGGAAGCGGGACGCGCTTTGGGATTCAAAGACATCCGCATCATTTTCAGGCACATACTGCCCAACATCATCAACCCCATCATCGTCGTCTCTGCGGCCAATTTCGCCTCAGCCATCCTGCTGGAAGCCGGCCTGAGTTTCCTTGGCATTGGCGTTCAGCCTCCCATGCCTTCCTGGGGCAGTATGATTAAGGAAAACTACGCCTTCATCATCCTTGACGCGGCCTATCTAGCCATTCTACCAGGCATCGCTATCATGCTGCTCGTGCTCGCTTTCATGCTCGTCGGCAACGCTCTCCGAGATGCGCTGGATGTGAAAAACTGAAAGAATTACACCTTTGTATTAAGGAAAAGCGTATCTTTGCACCCTCAAAATTGAAACCAGCGCGGGTGTGGCGGAATTGGTAGACGCGCTAGACTTAGGATCTAGTTTCGAAAGAAGTAAGGGTTCGAGTCCCTTCATCCGCACAAGTTTAAGATAATCAACATAAAAATGAACATCACACAAAGTTCCAAGGGAGACCAGCTCGTCTCCATCAAGATTAACGTCGTTAAGGACGACTACGAACCCAAAGTTAACGAATCGTTAAAGAAGATCCAACATACTGCCAACATGCCAGGATTCCGTCCAGGTAAAGTTCCGTTCAACATGATCAAGCGACTCTATGGAACCAGCACCAAGATGGAAGTGTTGAACGACATCGTCTCAGAAAGCCTCAACAAGCATATCTTCGACAACAAACTCGACCTGCTCGGTTATCCGCTCAGCGACCTTGAACAGCAAAAACCTGCCGACCTCGAACATGAAGACGATTTGGAATTCTGCTTCGAAGCCGCCCTGCGTCCTGAAGTCAAAATCGAACTCGAAAAAATAAAGATGGATGCTGCCAAAATCGTTGCCACTGATAAAGACATTGACGGCACCATTGACAACATCATAGAGCGCAACCCTAACATTATTCACCCTGAGACTGTTGGCGAAAGCGACAAGCTCGAGCTGAAAATTGCTGAAGCCGAAAATGGCAAAGAAGTGGAAGACGGCTTTAAGAAAGGCATTTACTTCCACATGGACCAAGTGAAGGAAAAGAAATCAAAAGATCTTCTTCTGGGTAAGAAAGTTGGCGAAGAATTCATCTTCAACTTTGCCAAAGCCATGAAGTCGGAAGATGCCGCCGCCAAAGTGCTTGGCGAAGATGCTCCTGCCGATAGCGACTTCAACATCATCATCGATGACATTACCCGTGAAGAAAAGCCCGAACTTAACGAAGAACTCTTTGAAAAGATCTTCCCTGGCAAAGAAGTTAAAGACCTCGACACTTTCAAGAGTTTGGTCAAGGAAGAGATGGAAAAGCAATATACTGCTGAGACTGACCAATATCTTTTCAGCAAGATGATTGAGAAACTAATTGATGAAGTGAAGTTCGATCTCCCTGACGCTTTCTTGAAACGTTGGATTGTGGAAAACAGCCAAGGTAAAATCACGACCGAAGAAGTCGAAGCCAACTACGATAACGACTATGCCAAAGGCCTGCGTTGGCAAATCATCGAAGACGCCATCGTGAAAGAAAACACCGACCTCGTCATCCAAGACGACGAACTGCATCAGTTCATCCTGAAGCAGATCTTCCCTGGCATCGACTACGCCACCCTTGATGACGATATGAAAGGCCGTTTGGATGGTATCGCCAAGAACATGATGAAAAACGAAGAACAGGTCAATCAAGCTAAGAATCAGCTGGCCGACATCAAGATGACCCAGTTCCTCAAGAACAAGATGAAAATCAAGTTCAAAGAAACTTCATACGAAGGCTTTATTGAGAGCCTGAAGAAAGGAAACGAAACCAAAAAGGATGCTAAGGGAACCAAGGAAACCAAGGAAGTCAAAGAGACTAAAAAAACCAATAAGAAATAATTATGAATAATGAATTTCAAAAGTATGCCACCCGGCATCTCGGTATCAATCCTTTAGGGCTCGAACAATACATTTCAAAGATTAATAACCAAAGCGGTTACATCTCCCCCACTGTTATTGAGGAACGTCAACTCAACGTGGCACAGATGGACGTTTTTTCGCGCTTGATGATGGATCGTATCATTTTCCTTGGCACCGCCATCGATGATTATGTAGCCAACATCATCCAAGCTCAATTGCTCTTCCTTGAGTCGACCGACCCAAAACGTGACATCCAGATCTATCTGAACTCTCCTGGTGGTAGTGTTTATGCCGGACTCGGCATTTACGACACCATGCAGTTCATCCAGCCTGACGTCGCTACTATCTGCACTGGAATGGCCGCTTCCATGGCTGCCGTGTTGCTTTGCGCCGGTGCTGCTGGCAAACGTTCCGCACTGGTTCACTCCCGCGTCATGATCCACCAGCCTATGGGCGGTGTGGAAGGTCAAGCTACCGAGATTGAAATCACAGCTCGCGAAATCCAGAAACTCAAGAAGGAGCTCTATGAAATCATTGCCAAACACTCCGGTCAAACCTACGACAAAGTCTGGGCCGACTCCGACCGCGACTATTGGATGACCTCTGCCGAAGCCAAGGAATACGGCATGATTGACGAAATCCTCGTAAAGAAATAAGCATGGCCACGAAGAAAAGCGAAGTCTGCTCATTTTGTGGAAGAAAAGCATCGGAAGTCTCGCTGATGATTGAAGGGCTTGACGCCCGCATCTGCGACCGCTGTGCCGAGCAGGCTCATCTTATCCTTCAGGAGCAACTTGAAAGAGACGGGAAAAACAAGTATCCGTCTGACATAACGCTTAAAAAACCTAAAGAAATCAAAGACTTCCTTGACCAGTATGTCATTGGTCAGGACGAGGCTAAACGCACCTTATCTGTAGCCGTCTACAATCATTATAAGCGCATCAGTCAGAAAGTCCGTGAAGATGAGGTGGAGATTGAGAAATCAAACATCATACTTGTCGGCGAGACGGGTACGGGAAAGACATTGCTGGCTCGCACCATTGCCAAAATGCTCAATGTACCCTTTGCTATCGCTGATGCCACGGTTTTGACGGAAGCAGGTTATGTTGGCGAAGACGTAGAAAACATCCTCGTCAAATTGCTGCAAGCTGCCGACTACGATGTCAAAGCAGCAGAAAAGGGTATTGTCTTTATTGACGAGATTGACAAGATCGCACGTAAGAGCGACAACCCCAGCATCACTCGCGATGTATCGGGCGAGGGCGTCCAGCAAGCCTTGCTGAAACTCCTTGAAGGCACCGTTTCCAACGTGCCGCCACAAGGAGGGAGAAAACACCCCGAACAAAAGATGATTGCGGTCAACACCAAGGATATCCTCTTTATCGCAGGCGGTGCTTTCGACGGCATAGAACGCATTATCGCCGCCCGCAAACGCAGCAACGTCATCGGCTACAGCAGCGATGCTTCCAAAGTGCTCGACAAGAGCAACATGCTGAAGTATCTTGCTCCTGCCGACTTGAAGAAATTCGGCCTTATTCCCGAAATCGTCGGTCGTCTGCCTATCATAACCCACCTCAACCCGCTTGACGAAGACGCGCTCAAGCGGATCCTTACCGAGCCTAAGAATGCCATCGTAAAGCAGTTTGAAAAACTCTTTGAGATGGACGGCATCGAGCTCGTCATCGAAGACGAGGTCCTTGACTTCGTAGTCGAAAAAGCCGTTGAGTTCAAGGTGGGTGCCCGTGGACTGCGTTCCATCATGGAGGCCATCCTTAATGACGCCATGTTTGAACTACCTTCCCACGATGAGACCAAGCAATTCGTGGTCACCCGTGCCTATGCCGAGGAGAAACTCGACAAATCCGAAATGGCAAAACTGCATGCCGGGGACTAAGAATATTATTCAAACATCTAAACACTAACGTATTGTGCCATTTTTGAACGAGCCTTGAGGCTTGATTTTTAAAAATGGCACAATACTTGCATCTGCAGGTATAGTTAAGTTATTAAAGCCATGAAGAAAACAGCATTACTCCTCGGATTCATTCTCATTACCTGGACTGTTTTTGCCCAAACCGTCGAAAAGCATGTGATTTCAGTCAAGCATATTACGCAATCCACGCCACAAAGTTCCGGCCCTGTTGATTTTTCAAAGACTATGGACAAAGTGAACGTGGTATATGCCCAAATCACCGAGGAAGGGGATACGCTATTGATTGTGAACCTTCCAGAAGTGGACATCAACTTGATGAACCATTACTTCGAAATTACAGAAACCGCTTCCGGACGCCGTCTGGTGAGAAATGTCCGCAAGGTCTATCCTTATGCCAAGGAAGCCGGCTTGAAACTACAGGAATATGACAAACTGTTGGCTGCCGCTCCTAATGACAAGACGCGTCGACAGATGATGAAAGAGGCTGAAGACCAAATCACTTCTCAATATACGGCAGAGCTAAAAGAACTGACCTTCTCGCAGGGTCTCATCCTTATCCGCCTCATCGACAGAGAAACGGGCAACACCTCATACAATCTGGTCAAGGAACTGAGAGGTAAGCTCAGAGCTTTCTTCTACCAAGGCTTTGCCAAGCTATGGGGTTACAATCTGAAATCGGAATACGACCCACAACATAACGATGAGGATGACAAGATCGAAACCATCGTCACCTTACTGGAGAGGGGTAGCATTTGAGGAAACTCTTGGAGAATGAAAAGGAAAAGGAGCGCCAAAGACGCTCCTTTTCCTTTTCATCATTTACCGCGGCCTTGTATCACGATAAGCACGGTATAAATAAGAATCTTTAGGTCAAGCGTCAAACTCACATTTTCAATATAAAGAATATCGTATTTCAGACGTTCCACCATCTCATCTACATTTTCAGCATAGCCGTATTTCACTTCGCCCCAACTCGTGATGCCGGGTTTCACCTTTAATAGGAGGCGATAATATGGGGCTTTTTCCATAATCTTATCTATGAAATACTGCCGCTCCGGACGATAGCCTACCAAAGACATGTCGCCTTTCAAAACAGTCCAAAACTGAGGTATCTCATCAAGCCGCACCTTGCGCATAAAACGACCGAAAGGCGTGATGCGCGGATCGTCGTCGCTTGAAAGCTGAGGCGTCCCACAGGCCTCTGCATCGACGCGCATGCTGCGAAACTTGGCCATCTTGAAAGGCTTTCCGTTCTTTCCAATGCGTTCTTGTGAGTAAAAGACAGGGCCTTTCGAAGTCGCTTTGACAACGATGCTGCAGATCAGGAACACGGGGGACAGCACTATCAATGCAAATACTGAAGCGATGATGTCGAACATGCGTTTCACGACGCGTTGCCATACAGGCATTAATTCAGGTGTCACTTGAACGAGCGGTGCATGCCAAATTGCCGACTGTTTAATTGAACCGAACACCAGATCCTGCATCTCGGGGATGATCTTCACGGTGGCATCGGGACTGTTCATCACGTTCATGATCACGTCCATTGTCTCGGTCTCAGACCTTTCGATGGCGATGATGACCTCCTCAACCCCGTTTTCCTTGACAATACGCTCTATGTCATGATAAGTGCCCAATCGCGGCAGGTACTGCTCCAGCTTATAATGTTCTTTGTCGAACACATTCACAAAGCCTATGAAACGCTGACCAGAAGGCTTCACCTGATTTTCAATCTCGTTGTAAATAGCGCAAGCGTTGCCATTGCTGCCCACAATCAAAGTGTTATAGCCAACCTTTCTGGCACGAATCCGGCGAATCATGATCGACGTGATGGTAAGACGGGCAATGTACACCAATCCGAACTGGAACGAGAAGAGCGCGATAAACGACTGGTAATAAGATTTATAAGTAGCGACTTCATCGTCCAAGATAGCCACAAAGAAGATGATGACCACACCCAGCAATGTGATGAAAAAGGTCTGCTCCAGCTCTTTCAGTCTTGACTTCAGATAGACCTTCTCATAAGCTCCCGTAATGGCATATAGCAAAAGCCATCCAATGGGAATAAGGGTGATGCCGAGCCAGAAACTGGTCGTACCTATGGAATACGAAATACGCTCCCAATAATTGATATACAAGTCTTCGTGCGCCTTTCTGAAAAAATAAAAAAGCAGCCAGGCAAGGATGGAAGCGGCCCAGTCAGAAAAGAAATAGACGTAGGTCAGCCTTTTCTTTTTCATCGTATTCATCATGTCAACGGCAGATCAGTTTAATGTTGTCAAAATAGTAATAACGTACATGGTCGGCGTCAATTGGTGCGACAGGGGTAGTGCCGTCATTTGAAATCGTCTTGTAAACACGGGAAGTAAAGAAAATCTTGTAATAATCCGCATTCCTATTATCTCTGATGGTCGGGCCGATATTGATATAAATCTTTTTCCATTTATTCGGGACGAGATTTACCGAATCGGTGGCCTGAACGGTCACCAAGGGCTTTTCAATAATAGTGAAATTATCACAAACGAGAACTCCAACGGTAAAGTCAGCATTGCAGTTGTAATCCAATTCCAGCATGCAAGGGGTGTTGTCGGATGGGAGATCCGTCATCTCTTCAAACGAAGCCACAGTGAAATGAAGGGAATCAGGAGGCAGTTGAATCTTTCCCGAGAAAGAAGAGTATAAAGGGATGTTCATGGCTTCTGAACCACTGACACGAATGATGTTCGTGTCGCTTTGCGGGGTAGCGTTTAAAGAAATGGTGCCTTGTTCAAAATCTTCTCTCCAACGCAAATTGACATCCGGAACATCATAATAGTTGAAGACCGGATAGAGCGAGATGATGCTATCTTCCACCAAACGAAGGTCTTGCCATATGCAAGGCTTCATAAAGGGATAGGGCGCTCTCGCCGAACTTTTCCCGTCAACCTTAATGCCAGGATAGACGGAAACTTTATGGAAGTCTTTTTTCAACACTGGAAAGGTGGAAGGCAACTCGAAGCAACCGACAATTTGGTCATCGACATAAACCCATACATCAGATATGTTTCTGGTGTTAGCGCCATATGTGAAGTAATCGCACTCCAAGTTTACGGAATCAATGCGGATATAGGACGGCACTGTCTGTCCGTTCTCAAACTTATAGCAAGAAGGGAGAAACAGAAGGCTTGAAAAAAGGCAAAGAAAAATATAACGCGTAAAAAGTTTAATCATAGCTAGCACTTTTAATTTGAACGAAACCAAGTTACATATATTGCACAAAAAGACAGTTTTATTTGTACTTGGCAATGGACTCGTTGACGGCCTCAAGAATACGGTAAGCCAACTTCAGCACATGCACTCCGTCCTCTATCGTGACAACGGGCACCGTATTGTGCACGATGGCATCCCAGAAACACTCCAATTCCGTCTTGATAGCATTGATCTGTTGTATCTCGGGTTTCTCAAAAGTAATCTGTTTTGTCTCGCCATGAGGCAAATTGAGCGTCATGGCAAACGGATTGCTGAGGTCGACATTGTCGTGGATGCGGACAATCTCGGTCACTTTGTCGAGATAGTCCACCGTGATATAGGCATCGCGCTGGAAGAGGCGCATCTTCCTCATGTTTTTCATAGAGATACGACTTGCCGTGAGATTCGCCACGGTACCATTTTCAAACTCGATGCGGGCGTTGCAGATATCGGGCGTCGGACTCACGATGGCCACCCCGCTAGCGCTGACATGCGCCACAGGAGACTTAACCGTCGCCAGCAAAATGTCAAGGTCATGGACCATCAGGTCAAGAACGACCGGGACATCCGTTCCGCGCGGATTAAACAGCGCCAGACGATGTGCTTCAACAAACAAAGGCTCGCCAATGAAAGGTTCGGCAGCGACAAAAGCCGGATTGAAGCGCTCCACATGTCCCACCTGAACCTTCACTTTGGCCTCTTCGGCAATACGGATGAGGGCGTTGGCCTCTTCAGGCGTAGCTACAATGGGCTTCTCGATGAAAACGTGTTTAGCTTTTTTCAGAGCTTTCGAAGCACAGACAAAATGCTGCACCGTAGGTGTCACGATATCCACCACATCAACAGCATCTATCAGGGAATCAACGGAATCGAAACTTCTGACGCCCGTCTCCTTTTCAACTTCCTGGGCGGTCTCCTTTGCAGGATCAAAGAAACCGACCAGTTCATACCGTTCGATCTGCTTAAGGCAATTGATATGTATCCTGCCGAGATGCCCGGCGCCTAAAACCCCTATTTTCAGCATAATGAAAAATTTCGACAAAAATAGTTTTTTTATCCTTTGGTTTGATGTAATTTCGCACCTCAAACACAGAAAATGAGCATCCACACGGAAGACAGCTACCGGCACAAAGGCATGCGCAAGCAACTTGTTGATTTGCTGCGGACAAAAAACATCAGCGACGAATCCGTTCTCGCCGCCATCAACGAAGTGCCGCGTCACGTTTTCCTTGACACCTCCTTTGAAGAGCTCGCTTACCAAGACATCGCTTTCCCTATCGGATCAGGGCAGACCATTTCCCAACCCTCGACGGTAGCATTTCAGACGCAGCTCCTTTCCGTTTCCAAAGGTCTCAAAGTCCTCGAGATCGGCACTGGTTCCGGTTATCAGGCCTGCGTACTCGCCGCTATGGGTGCCAAGGTCTTTACCATCGAACGACAACGCAACCTGTTTTTCAAGACCAAAGAAATACTGGAACTGTTACCCTTCCACATCAAGACGTTTTTAGGTGACGGCTTCGAAGGACTTCCCACCTATGCTCCTTTCGACCGTATCATCATCACGGCAGGCGCCCCCGAAATACCGCAAAAACTCTTGGAGCAACTCAAGCCTGGCGGAGTCATGGTCATCCCGATGGATAAAAACGATGAAGAACAGCACCAGAAAATGCTTCGCATCACAAAAATGACGGACAGCACGATCCAACAAGAAGAGTTCGGTGACTTTAAATTCGTCCCGATGCTAAAAGAAATAGGGAACGATTAAGTCGTTCCCTAATTCCGTCTTTTGAATAAGGGGCATTATTATCTCTTTCTACCCAGATTACCCAAGATAGATCTGATAATTTCATTGCCCAATTTTCGTCCAATCGTCGTGGCCGCAGAACCAACAGCTTTTTCCAACGCACTTTTACTCTTTCTCTTACTGGAGGTTTTTGCCTTTTTCTCCTTCTCTTTTTCTTTTTGAGCTTTCTCTTCCGCCTTACGTTTCTCTAATTCCTTTTTTTCTTCTGCGGCTCTTTGCACTTCCTTTTTCTGCCTTTCGACCAAAACTTCATAAGCGCTTTCGCGGTCAAAGTCGCGGTCGTAAATGCCATAAATACGGGAACTACGAATCAACTGTTGGCGCTGCTCATCGGTAATGGGTCCAATTTGGCTCAAGGGGAACAAAATCTTGGCTCTTTCCACAATGGAAGGTGCACCTTTTTCATCAAGGAAGGAAACCAATGCTTCTCCGGTTCCAAGTTCGAGCAGCACTTGTTCTGTGTCAAAAGCGGGATTAGGACGGAAAGTCTGGGCAGCAGCCCTAACCGTCTTTTGGTCTTTAGGCGTATAGGCCCTCAAAGCATGTTGCACTCTGTTTCCCAACTGGCCCAGAACGCTTTCTGGAATATCGTCAGGGCATTGGGTGATGAAATACACGCCTACGCCTTTGGAACGGATTAGGCGCACCACTTGCTCTATCTTATCCACCAATGCTTTGGACGTGTCCTTGAAAAGCATATGTGCTTCGTCGAAGAAGAAGATCAGTTTTGGCAGAGCCAAGTCTCCCACTTCAGGCAACTGGGCATAGAGTTCGCTCAAGAGCCAAAGCAGGAAAGTGGAATAAAGCTTAGGATTCAGCATCAGTTTATCAGCGGCAAGCACATTCATCACGCCTTTTCCTCCTTCGGTCTGAATGAAATCGAAGACATTAAAAGCGGGCTCTCCAAAAAATTTATCTGCTCCTTGGCTTTCCAAGGCCAGCAAAGAACGCTGAATGGCGCCAACGCTTTGAGCGGTGATATTGCCATAGTTGGTGGTAAACTCCTTGGCATTTTTAGCCACATAATCCAACATAAGGCGAAGATCCTTCATGTCGACGAGTAATAATCCCTGGTCATCTGCAATCTTAAATACGATGTTGAGGATGCCTGTTTGGGTCTCGTTCAAGTCAAGCAGACGCGAAAGCAGTTGTGGGCCCATATCTGAAATAGTCGCTCGGAGAGGATGTCCTTGTTCGCCAAACACGTCGAAGAAACGAGTCGGGCAACCTTGGAACTGGGGATCGGTAATGCCAAATTCAGGGCAACGTTTTTCAATGAATCCACTCATCGCCCCAGCTTGGCTAATACCAGAAAGGTCGCCTTTCATATCAGCCATAAAACATGGAACACCTGCTTGGCAGAAAGACTCTGCAATAACTTGTAAGGTGACGGTCTTGCCCGTGCCCGTCGCACCAGCAATCAGACCATGGCGATTGGCCATATTGCCCAACATATAAATCGGCCCATTATCGCAGTGAGCCAAATACAATTGTCTGTCTTCAGTATACATATTGATAATCTTTAATTCTATTCCAGCTGTTGTTTTTATTAAGATTGCGGATTGATGTAAAACCTAAGGTATTTGATGGTAAGGCCTTGATCAAGCCACATCTGTTCGTAAAAGGTACGGATACGTTTTACCTCCATGTCAGCTTTATCAGCATAAAGATCATTGGTGGCATATAGGAGTTTCAAACCCTGCGGTTCTATGACATTATGCAAGGTAAAATCGTACATGATAGGACTGTCCGTCTTCAGATTCAGCAAGCCATCGGGACGAACGATCTTGCGGTAACGTTGTAGGAACTCAGGAGAAGTAAGGCGGTGTCTGGCATTACGTTCTCCCTCTCCAGGATGAGGATCAGGAAAAGTGACCCAAATCTCGTTTACTTCATTGGGGCCAAAGAAATGCTCAATTTGGTCAATACGCGCACGAATAAAAGCCACATTGCCCATTTTTTCTTCGTTGGACTGCTTTAAACCGCGCCAGATGCGGGCGCCTTTGATATCAACACCGATATAATTGACTTCAGGATGCATGCGCGCCAGTCCGACAGTATATTCTCCTTTACCACAGCCCAATTCCAGCACTATCGGATTGTCATTATGAAAAAAATCCTCATTCCATCTGCCCTGAAGGGGAAAGCCTTCCGACATGATACGTTCATAACTGTATTCGAACAAATTGTCAAATGTTTTGTTCTCTGCGAATCGCTCCAATTTGTTTTTCTTTGACATAACTGATCCTATCTGTTCGATTTGGGTTTGAGTATCCAAGCCTTTGCATTGGTATTCTTTCGGATCTCACGCAAAGCATCCGTCGCTTCTTCCTCAGAGGCATAACGTCCATAACATACGTCCCACAGTTTACCTCTCTGTTGAACAAAAGCTTTTGTGTATCCGTTTTCTATCAGCTGATTCACCTGTTTCAGCGCATTCTCCTCACGAGAAAAACAGCCCCCAATTATCAGCACGGCACCTTCGACCGAATCTGGCATAACGGGTTGATCCGGCGTGATAGAAGGCTCGTCTTGAACAGATGAGGCAGACATATCTGTATCAACCGAAGCTTTTGCCTCATGAAGCGTATCAACGGCGGGGACGGGCAAGGATCCCAAGCCCGTGCTGTCAACAGGAATCGTGTCAACCACAGCCTTGGAAGACACTTCGGGTTTTATCGGTTGTGTCGTGACAGTCGGCTCAACAGGTTTCTTCCCCTTAAACCATTCATCCAAACTAAAATAGCCTAAATACCATAGGATTAAAGCAACTGCGACTAACACCAGCAAGAGCTTGAAAATCCACCAAGGAAACCTCCGTTTCTGCTGATCATCCTTATGTATCTCTTTTCTATCTACAGTAACAGGCGTATTCTTGTCTTTCTGCTGTTTGGCGATCTCTTCTCTAATTTCATCTTTCGTCTTCGATTTGAAAGCTGGTGTGACGGTAAAGTCTGTCAAGCCAAAAGCATCGGCATTGTAGTTTACATCGGGGTCCTGTTCAAACACAATTTCCTGGTCCGCATCGAACTTCAAAGTGCCAACACCCGCTAAACTAACCGTTTTACCTTCCTTCATGCGATTGAAACAGTCGGAGACAAACATGAGCAGCAACTTCCTTGCTTCCTCCAAAGAGACATCATTCATGCTGGAAAAATAATTCGCTATCACGTCATTGTCTTCCCTAAGATTCGGATCAAACTGCAACACGGCTGATGGCTTTTCAAGCCGATGGGTGACCATATTCACTTTGGCAGGTCCATTTTGCCGTAAAAACGCTCCTAATCCAGGGACGACTAAGACATCGTTCTGATATAGCAGGTCGGATATGGATTCAGCAATTGAAATCATGCTTTGTCTGTTTAATCATTATCATTTAGCGTTTTGGCAAAAGCCTCGGCTCTGACCAAATCGTCAGGCACATCAATTGAAATGCCTTCTACATCCGTAAGACCCATTCTGATGGAATAGCCGTTCTCAAGCCAGCGCAACTGCTCCAACGATTCCGAGACTTCCAAAGACGAAGGCGGCAGCAGCGTCATCAGCCTTAACATTTCCGCTTTATAAGCATAGATGCCGATATGTTTATAAAAAACGCCTTTCTCCAACCATTCTTTTTGGTCCACTTGCCGCAAAAACGGAATCGGATTCCGGCTGAAATACAGCGCCCGACCATCATTAGCCATTACGACTTTGACCGTATTGGGACTAAACAATTCGTCTTCATTATCGATCCGTTTGGCAAGTGACGCTAATGACGTGTCGTCCCGACCTATCAACTCACACAAAAGGTTAATCTGTTTCGGGTCGATAAAAGGCTCATCACCTTGAATATTGATCACCGCATCAAACCGCCCGTCCATAAGGTCAAGAGCTTCACGGCAACGGTCAGTGCCACTGCGATGGTTAGGGTCTGTCATCACATATCGGCCACCAAACTCCATCACTTCGTCCGCTATACGCACATCATCCGTGGCCACTACCAGAGCATCAAGCCTAGACTTTGACGCCTGTTCGTAAACACGACCGATCATCGTTTTCCCTAGAATCTTTGCCAATGGTTTTCCAGGGAAACGGGATGATGCATAACGTGCTGGTATAACACCCAATATCTTCATTTTCAGAATAATCCGTGCAAGGAAGCTTCTATTTTATCTACGATTTTTCCTAAATCTTCTGGGTTTTCCAATTCTATCTCGTCCGTATCAATGATGAGCAGTTTGCCTTCTGTGTAGTTCTTGATCCACTCTTCGTAGCGCTCATTCAAATTTGTCAGATAGCTGATGCTTATTGACTGTTCAAAATCTCGATTACGTTTGGCAATATGGCGAATCAGGGTTGGCACCGAAGCACGCAGGTAAATCAACAAATCGGGCGGCTGGAGAAACTTCGTCATCAATTCGAAGAGCGACTTGTAATTATCGAAGTCGCGTTCCTCCATCAATCCCATGGAAAAAAGGTTGGCCGCAAAAATGTTGGCATCTTCGTAAATGGTACGATCCTGGATAACATCCTTACCACTATTTCGGATGTCCATCACCTGACGGAAACGGCTGTTAAGAAAAAAAATCTGGATATTGAACGACCAGCGTTGCATATCCTCATAAAAGCTGTCGAGATAAGGATTATGTTCAACTTCCTCATAGTGAGGCGTCCAGTTAAAATGTTTGGCAAGCAAACCCGTCAGAGTCGTCTTCCCAGAGCCGATATTACCGGCAATAGCGATGTGCATAACGTATCAATTTGATCGTACAACCTAATTTCATTGCGACCGAAAAAGGGTCTTTGAATTCAATCTGCTAAAGTAAAAAAATAATCCTAAAAAAGGGCAAATAATTCTTAAGAATTATCATTTCGGGGCCTTTATTAAAAGGTAAACGCCTACGGCACAAAAGATTAGGTTGGGAATCCACGAAGCGAGTGCAGGAGATAGGTTGCCTGAGATAGCGAAGGATTTAGATATCTGCATAAAAAGGATGTACGAAAACGCTATGGCAATACCTATACCCAAGTGCATGCCCATTCCACCTCTAATTTTCCGGCTTGACAATGCCGCACCTATCAAAGTCAGAATAATGACAGCTGCCGGAGAGGCCATGCGTTGCTGCATCTCGACCTCATAGGCTTTCACCCCTTGTGAGCCTTTGGCTTTCATATTGGCAATATGGTCGCGCAGTTCAAAATAATTCATCTCCTCAAAGTCCTCCTTCATGCTGTACAAATCGTTCGGAGTCAGATTCAAGACCGTATCCAGATTCCTTCCATGCACGATATATTCCTGATCCCCTTGGATATAACGTTTCGTGTAATTATCGATACGCCACTTGTTTGGCACAACGGAATCGTGATAGATGATGTCAGCCATGATCTTGAATTTCAATTCATTGTCATCATACTTTTCCCAGGAAAACTTATACCCAACATCCTTGCGGATATTGTACGTCTCTATATAAACATACTCATTTTTGGCAATCTGCACATGAATATTGCGGCCATTGCTATGTGTCAGTTTCTCCATATATTCGTCCTTAAAGGCCCGGCGAATCTCATTGGTCCTTGGAATCAAAAAATTACCAAAATAAAGCGACATGACTGCCAAAAAAACTGCCGCCAGCATATAAGGATAAAGGAAGCGCCAAAAACTGATGCCACTACTTAGAATGGCTACTACCTCACTCCGCGACGCCATCTTTGAAGTAAAGAAAACTACTGCGATAAAGGTAAACAGATAAATGAAAAGGTTGATATAATAGGGTATGGATGTGATGTAATAATCGACCAACACCCGTTGCCAAGGTGCGTCGTGTTTCAAGAAACTGTCAATATTCTCCGACAGATCGAAGATAATGACGATGACAATCAGCAACGAAATTGCAAAGAAAAACGTGCCGATGAATTTCTTGAATATATACCTATCTATTATCTTCATTTACAGTCTGTTGACAACTTTTGAAAGCATCACGTCGCGCCAGATGGAAAAATCACCATCCACGATATGGCGGCGCGCCTCACGAACCAAACGAAGGTAGAATCCAAGGTTGTGAAGACTGGCTATCATGGGGCCCAATATTTCGCCCGACACAAACAAATGACGCAAATATGCCTTTGAATATTGTACATCAACAAAAGTTTCACCTTCTGGATCGAGAGGCGAGAAATCATCCTTCCATTTCTCATTCTTCATGTTCATAACGCCTTCAGCGGTGAAAATCATCCCGTTACGACCATTTCGAGTAGGCATGACGCAGTCAAACATATCGACACCTCGCGAGATACCCTCCAGAATATTGGCAGGCGTTCCGACACCCATGAGATAACGGGGTCTGTCCTTAGGAAGAATAGTATTGACGAGTTCTATCATCTCGTACATTTTTTCCGTAGGCTCTCCGACGGCGAGACCGCCTATAGCATTGCCGTCAGCTCCTTTCGCAGCAATGTATTCGGCCGACTGTTCACGCAAATCACGATAAACACAGCCCTGCACGATGGGGAAAAGCGATTGTCGGTAGCCGTATTTCGGTTCCGTCTCATTGAAGCGTTGCACGCAACGATCAAGCCAGCGGTGGGTCCGTTCCATCGACTGTTTGGCATATTTATAGTCGGCGGTGCCAGGCGTACATTCATCAAAAGCCATCATGATGTCGGCGCCAATGCTACGCTCGATGTCCATCACACGTTCAGGCGTAAACATATGTTTCGACCCGTCGATATGGGACCGAAATTCCACACCTTCTTCTTTCATTTTCCGGATGCCCGTTAGCGAAAAGACCTGAAAACCTCCACTATCTGTCAGGATGGGACGATCCCATCCATTGAAGCGGTGCAAACCTCCCACATTTTCAAGGATATCCAAACCAGGACGCAGATATAAGTGATATGTATTGCCCAATATAATCTGTGCTTTCACCTCATCACGGATATCACGAATATGGCACGCCTTGACCGATCCCACCGTGCCGACAGGCATAAAAATAGGGGTTTCGATTGGACCATGGTCGGTCATCAGGAGACCGGCACGCGCCGAACTTTTCGGATCGGTAGCTGTTAAGGAAAATTCCATTTGATTATCCCGTTTTACATTTTGAAGTCTCCACTATTCCGTCAGTGGCAGTAGAAAGACGGCACAAAAATAACCTTTTATTTAATAACGACGATGTGCTTTATGAACACAAAAACTTTTTACCTTTGCATAAACAATTTCTAGGAGGATAAAGTGTATATTGATTTTTATTTTAACAGATTGTCTTTCATTATTTTAATTTGTTTTTGGCTGGCGTTGCTCATCCAGTTGATATATCATTGGGGAGTATTCTCAAAAGTGTCGTTTTTCAAAAACAAATCACGCAAAAAAAACGACGATGAACTCGAACCTGTTTCCGTAGTCGTCTGTGCCCGAGACGCGTACGAATATTTAGTTGATCTTTTACCCTCCCTATTAAATCAAGATTATCCTGATTATGAAATTGTTGTCGTTAACGATTGTTCCGATGACGAAACAGAAGAGTATCTCAAAGACATAGAACGCCGTGAGACCAAAATTAAGCCCGTTCAATTGCACCAGCATCTCAATTTCTTTAACGGCAAGAAATTCCCGCTCTCCATGGGTATTAAATCGGCCAAAAACGATTTACTTGTGTTTACTGACGTAAACTGCACGCCTGCCGACGACCAATGGCTCCGCAGTGTCGTGAATTGTTACAAAAACAATACTGAAGTTGTGATTGGATATAGTCCCTATGTCCGTAAAAAAGGTCTCCTTAATCAATTGATGCGCTTCGACGCATTACAATTCGCCTTGCAATATCTTTCGGCGGCGTTGAACAAGCGGCCTGTTTTAGGCATCGGGAAAAACCTATCGTATCGTAAAGAGCTGTTTTACAGACACAAGGGTTTTACTTCACATTATACGACATCGGCTGGCGACGACGATTTGTTCATCAACCATGCTGCAAGAGGAAAAAACACAGAGGCGCTCATCGATGCCGAGCATGGCATCACCACCATGCCGCCTCTGGGTTTCGCACTATGGACTCGCCAAAAAAGTAGCCGCTATTCCACCATCCCGGCATACGACGGCACGTCGAAAGCTTTCCTAGGATTGTTTACCTGGTCTCACCTTTTGTTTTACGCCACATTCATCGCTTTGATATGTCTGAAACCCGCTTTTTGTGTGGCTGGCAAACCTGTCTTGTATATTCCCATTTTGGTTTTCTTTTTCTTGCTCCGTTATGTTTCACAGATGGTCATTTATCACGGAGCTTCCAAGCGCTTGGGCGAGAAAGGACTCCTTCCCGGACTCCTTTTTTATGACTTGATCTTTGCGATTTTGACGCCCATCCTACGGTTGATGGGAAGGATGAAGGTTGGAGTAGAATAAACCATCACGAAAGGACAACAAGGGGCATCTGCATAAGCGGATGCCTTTTGTTTTGATATAATAAGACCTTTTTGGCTGGGCTTTATCTTTATCACAGCGAGTGCATAATGACGGGATGCAGACAAGAAAAGGCCACCTTCAAGAGGCGGCCTTTCCCCATCACGAATTTCGCTCGTTCTTCCGTTATTTGGCAAAACTCACAGCGCGAGTCTCACGAATAACGGTTATTTTAATCTGACCCGGATAGGTCATTTCAGTCTGAATCTGTTTGGCAAGGTCGAAAGCGATACGATCGGCTTCGGCATCCGTAACCTTGTCGGCGCCGACGATGACACGCAGTTCACGACCCGCTTGGATAGCGTAGGTCTTCAAAACTCCAGGATAGGACATGGCCATCTCCTCAAGCTTGTTCAAACGCTGTATGTAAGCCTCCACCACTTCGCGACGGGCACCTGGACGAGCGCCAGAGATGGCATCGCAAACCTGCACGATAGGTGAAATCAGGTTATCCATCTCGATTTCGTCGTGGTGAGCACCGATGGCATTGCAGATGTCGGGCTTCTCCTTGCAGCGTTCAGCGACCTTCATGCCGAGGATGGCATGCGGCAGTTCATCTTCATTCTCAGCCACTTTACCGATATCGTGCAACAGACCGGCACGCTTGGCGGCTTTAGGATTCAGCCCAAGTTCAGCAGCCATGGTAGCGCAGAGCTTGGCCGTCTCGACCGAGTGCTGGAGCAGGTTCTGGCCATAGGAAGTACGGTATTTCATACGTCCGACCATCTTGATCAAATCGGGACTGAGGTTGTGAATACCCAAGTCAATGATAGTGCGTTTACCGACTTCGATAATCTCCTGTTCCACCTGTTTCTCCACCTTGTGCACCACTTCTTCGATACGGGCGGGATGGATACGGCCGTCGGTCACGAGTTTTTGCAATGAAAGACGTGCCACTTCGCGACGGATCGGGTCAAAACCTGAGATCAGAATGGCATCCGGGCTGTCGTCGATGATGATTTCCACACCAGTGAGCGATTCCAAGGCACGGATGTTACGGCCCTCACGACCGATGATACGGCCTTTGATTTCATCGTTTTCGATATTGAACACGCTGACCGTGTTCTCGATGGCGACTTCGGCGGCAGTACGCTGGATGGTTTCCAGGACAATCTTTTTGGCCTGCTGGTTGGCGCTCATCTTGGCATCTTCGGTGATTTCCTTCACATAGACCATAGCCTCAGCCTTGGCATCGTCCTTGATGAGTTCGATAAGCTGTTCCTTGGCGTCTTTTGCCGAGAGACCCGAAATGGCCTCCAGCTTCTTTGATTCCTCTTCGTAGATGTGATCCAAGTCGGCTTTGCGTTTGGTCAGGGCTTCCTGCTGCGATTCCACGCGTTGTTGTGCGGACTGCACCTCCTTGGCTTTGCGCTGCACCTCTTCCATCTTTTGAGCGGCGCTTTGCTGCAGCTGGTTGATGCGGTTTTCGTTCTTCTGCATCTCACGTTTCTTCTCGTTGGTTGCCTTTTCGAATTCATCCTTCATTTGCAGGAACTTCTCCTTGGCCTGAAGGATACGGTCTTTCTTAATGACCTCGGCCTTTTCTTTAGCTTCTTCAAAATAAGCGTCAGCATCCTTCACAACGGCCTTGCGCAACAAGGTCGAGGTAAGCAGATAACCGACGGCGAGACCCACCACTAGGGCCACGGCTCCGATAATGATAATTGTTGTGTTAGTGATAGCGAGTAAATACATCAGTTTGACTCTGTTTTACCCGGTTTTGAAAGAAATGAAAAAAAGAAACTGTCTGTCCGCAGGGACAATGATAAACCCTGTAATAATACGCTTATGGCACTGTGATGCGCAAACGTCCACCGGCACCATGAGGTGCTTCCCTAAGGAATGAGGCCTGTTTTTACAGAGCACAAGTAAACCGAAGATGTTTAGAATTGTGTTGAGTTTACATGATGCGTTGGACAAACAGTTTCAAAATTTTCAAAGAACGATGCTGGTATCCCGTTGCCTCACGGCATTACGGTTGTTCGCTCAGCAAAGCATTCAACTCGTTCAGCTTCTGTTCCAAATGCTGACCGTTGTAAGCAAGATCCGATTCATATTTCAGGGCGGTAGTGGCAAACTGCAATGCGGTCATCGCCAACAGGTCATGCGGTTCCTTAAAGGCGTAATGCTTGGCATACAACTTGACTCGTTCGTTAATCAGCGACACCGCTTTTCTCACCCGCTCTTCATCATTGCGGGCTATGGTCAACTTATAAGGCCGATCCATAATGCTGATGGTGATGGTGATGTCATCCATACCGCCGTTTATCTTCTACTTACTCTTTGTCGTTCAGTATTGAAACACACTGATCTATATCTCTCACTAAAGCCTTGATAAGCTTTCTTCCTTCTTCTATTTCCTTCTCGTCACCGAGTGCGTTAACAATAATACTTTTATTTATTTTATCTTGCAACTCCGTATTGGCCTGACGTAAAGCAGCATTTTCTGCTTCCAGCGCTTGCGTTTCAGCCAACAGCCTCTTGTTTTCATCTGCCAATTCTTGCCTGGCCTCCATCAGCTTTCTGACTTTGACCTCTATTTCAGTTAATATTATGCTTAAATCGGCCATGATCAACAGACTTCGGAATTGTGTTGCAAAAATACGATTTTTTCGATTTGAAGTCGCGTTTTTTATGAAAAATCCCTATTTTAGTCCGATTTTTTATAGCGTTTCATCATGAAGAAAAACCTTTTAATACCTATTATTGCTATGGCCATCACCGCCTGCACCCCAAAAGAGACAACATTGACCTTTATTGAAACGACTGATACCCATGGGCGTTATGACGAATTCGCCAACGATGCCTATGTCATCAAGCAGATGAAACAACAACTGGGCGACCATCTCATTTTAATCGATAACGGAGACGACATTCAGGGTACCGCTTTCCAGTATTGTTCCAACCAAGATGCGGAGCATCCCAACCTGGTTTCCGAAGTGCTCAACTACTTTCCTTATGATGTCGCCGTGGTGGGCAACCACGACATTGAAGCGGGACGCAAGGTGTTCGACCGCCTCTATTCGGAAGTGAAAATGCCCGTCCTAGCCGCCAATGTCATCGACGAAAGCACGGGAGAACCCTATTTCAAGCCTTATATCGTTTTAGAACGTGAGGGATACAAAATCGCCATTCTCGGGTTATTGACCCCGTATGTCGTCACTTGGGTGCCCGACCGTTTGCGTCCCGGCCTGCGCTTCGACCAGCTGGAAGAAGCCGCTGACCAATGGGTGAAAACCATCAGGGAGAAGGAAAAACCAGACCTGATGATAGGCGTATTTCATTCGGGATGGGAACCTGCACAGCAAAACCTGCCTGCAGGAACGCCACTCGGCATAGAAAACGCCACCAAATGGGTGGCAGAAAACGTTCCCGGGTTTGACCTGATCTTCTACGGTCACGACCACCGCGCCAGAGCAGAAAAAATGGTCAACATCGCCGGCGACAGCGTGTATGTGCTCAATTCGGGCAATCGTGCACAGGGCATTGCCAAGGCAGAGGTGACCCTGAAAAAAGGCGCCAAGCCCATGATCAGCATAGAACTCATGCCTACCGATGGCGAAGAGAAGGACACCGAATTCATGGCTATTCTCCAACCCTATCTTGACCGGGCGGAAGAATACCAAAAAAGAGAAGTGGCAGAACTGCCCGTTACCATTTGCACCGACGATGCCTTAAAAGGCCCAAGCATGTGGGTCGACGAGATACATCGCTGTCAGTTTGACATCGTGGAAAAGGAAGGCATCCACGCCGACATCTCCATGGCTGCACCCTTGAACAACGGCAAAACCCTTGAGGCAGGAAAACTCACCGTTCAGGATTTCTTTACCTGGTATCCTTTTGAGAACTCGCTGGCCGTCATGTCATTAACAGGAAAAGAAGTCAAAGATTACCTGGAATATGCCTACGAGATGAAGAATCCCATCTATAACTTCGACTCTGGTGCCGGCCTTTTGTACGAAGTGACCGACAAAAAGCCCATGGGTCAACGCATCCGCATCGTCAGCATGGCCGACGGGACACCCTTCGATTACGAAAAGACATACAACGTGGTGATGAACTCTTATCGTTCCATGGGCGGTGGCAATCACCTTATGAACGGATGCGGCTGGCAACAGCCCGAGATCAAAGACCATGTGGTGTGGCAAAGCGACCGTGACCTGCGTTCCCTCTTCATCGACTGGGCGAAACAAAAGGGCACCCTTGACAGCGAACCGCTCAATCAGTGGAAAATCAGACGTTAGCCATTAACTTACTAATTGCGGCCTGGTGGCCGATTTTTAGTTTGGAGTTGGTAATTGTTCAGATAATCAGTTGAGGACCCTGAGCTAGCCGAAGGGCCACACAACAGTGAATGTTACTTAATGAAAGAAGACTTTCTATATTACCTTTGGGAAAATCGTTTGCTGAAAGGCGAGTTGCATACCGTTGAAGGAGAAAAGGTTGAAGTCGTCAACACAGGCTATCGCAATTCAGATTCAGGACCTGATTTTTTAGAAGGAACGGTCAGGATCGGTGATACGGTCTGGGCCGGACATATAGAAATTCACATAAAGACTTCCGACTGGAACCGTCACGGTCATCAAACGGACAAAGCTTACCAGAACGTCATCCTGCATGTGGTATATGAAAACGACTTGCAAGTCAACAACATCCCCACTTTGGAGCTGAAAGGGCATTTCGACGAAAGCCTCTTTGCACAATATCAGAAACTTATCGCCTCAAGAAATTGGATCCCCTGCGAGAAAAGCATCAGCCAAGTGCCTGTATTCACCAGACTTTTATGGCTCGACCGCATGGCCGTAGAACGCATGGAGAGCAAGTCGGGTGCCGTCACCAAGATACTGGAAGCCAACCAATTCGACTGGGAGGACGCACTTTACAAACTGCTCATGCGCTATCTCGGCTTGAAAGTCAACAACGAGGCTTTTGAGTATTTGGCCAACATCTTGCCTTTCAAGACTTTGCTGAAACACGCCGACAACCTACTTCAGGTCGAAGCCATGCTCATGGGTTGTGCGGGATTCCTCGAAGACGAGTTCACGGAGGAGTATCCCCTACTGCTCAAACGTGAATTTGCCGTGATGAAGGCCAAGTTCAACCTGCTGACCATGCCTGCCGAGAGGTGGAAGTTCATGCGCATGCGGCCATCAAATTTCCCTACTATTCGTCTGGCACAAATGGCACAGCTCATCCATAAAAACGGGCCTCTATTCTCAAAAATCAAGGCGGCGAAAGACACCGCTGAAGCCAAGGCTTTGTTTGACGTGGCGGCATCGGAATATTGGGAGACGCATTGGCGGTTTGGCGTTTCAACCGAATCGAAACCCAAACACCTAGGTGAAACAACGGCTGATGTATTGATTATCAATGCCGTGGCACCATTACTATTTTGCTACGGCAAGCTCCATAAAGACGAATCAGTGTGTGAAACCGCTTTACAATTCCTGGAAGACACCGAAGCCGAAGACAATGCCATTATCAGACATTTCGCCTCATGTGGCATCACGGCGGAAAATGCCATGCAAACACAGGCTTTGTTGCACCTTTATTCCTATTTTTGCAAACGCAAACGGTGTCTTGAATGCCGTATTGGAAATGTTTTGTTACACAAAATCAACCAAATATCATGAAGAAACCCATTTTTACCCTTCTCTTGGTCCTTTGCTTTAGTGCATTGTTTGGCCAATCCAACGATCTTCAACATGTTATCGTAATGATGACAGAACGTTACGACGACAGCCAGCTGTCGCAAAAGACCGCCTTGATGACCAAGGAGCAACGCCGCGACTTCGTCATCGCCGAAAGAAAGGCCTTTTGTCAAGCCTCGCAAGCCCAAGTGCTTGATTTTCTTGAAGGTTTCAAGAGTTCTAATATGGTCAGCGACCTGAAAACCTTCTGGTCGTTCAACGGCTTCAGCTGCTCGGCCAGCGCCGAAGTTATCGCACAACTCGCCCAGCGCAAGGATGTTGCAATGATTATCCCTGACGAAATGCGTCAGATGATTCCGCAATATGAGAAAACCAATCCTGCCTCTACGAGAGCTAATGCCTGGCATGTCGACAAGATCAACGCGCCAGCGGTTTGGAACTACAACGGAACGGGCTATACGGGCAACGGCGTCATCATCGGCCACATCGACACGGGCGTCAACTACAACCACATCGACATCGCCAACAGTATGTGGGACGGTGGCAGCGAGTTCCCTCACCACGGCTATGACGTCTTCTATCAAGACAACGATCCTATGGACGACGATGGTCATGGCACACACACCGCTGGCATCTTGGCGGGACAAGGCACGGCAGGCACCCAAACAGGCATCGCCCCAGGTGCCAAGATCATGTCCATCAAGGTTTTGGGCGAAGACGGTCAAGGCGAAGCCACCCACCTCATCCAAGGTGTTGAGTTTGCCTTGG
>CAMJQC010000011.1 GCA_946407975.1 uncultured Bacteroidales bacterium | reverse complement strand
AATACCAAGCCTCGACAAACACTTGGAGATTTGCCGAACACCAATGGGATTTTGTGGGCGGCACGGACCATTTCAGCAACGAAGAATCGGGGAATGTCTATCAAAATGGCGTGAAATGCAACAACAACGCTCCGTCTTCAACGTATGAGGGCTGGATCGACTTGTTTGGCTGGGCCACCAGTGGCTATTATTACGATGGGACTTGCCACTATCCTTGGACTTATTCATCAACAGGTGATTATGTTGCTTATGGAGACCACAATGCCGATCTTGACGACGAGATGGGCGAAGCCGACTGGGGGTATAATGCCATCAGCAACGGCGGCAATAGGATAGGCCAATGGCGCACCTTGTCGGCAGAAGAATGGAAATATTTGGTTCGCACGCGCAACACGGCATCTGGCATCCGCTTCGCCAAAGGCACTGTCAATGGCGTGCATGGCCTAATCTTGCTTCCCGATGATTGGAACAGCTCCGTTTACAGATTGACGAACACCAATGAAGAAACCTCATCTTCCTATAATGACAACATGATTTCCGACGAGACATGGATTTCTGTGCTGGAGCCTGCTGGAGCCGTTTTCCTGCCCGCAGCAGGTAAGCGAGAATACCTTTATGTTTACTCTGCAAATGTAAACGGGTACTACTGGTCATCAAGTGGAAGCAGTATGGAGGCGTTTCTTGGCCATCATGATTTTGCTGATTGTATTGGTTTCTACAACACGCGTCTCTATTTCAACTCAGAAAGCCGTTCCAATGGATATTCCGTCCGGCTCGTACACGACAAGTAAACCGATAAAAGAATCATTTGTAACCTTAACATCAATAAGTTATGAAAACAATTAGTTTCAATAAGCAAATTTTAGCATACAATGGACACGCCTAAAATGCAACGCACTTTCAAATGGGCACTATGGACGGGTTTGGTTATCATGGTCCTTTCTATTCTTTTGTTAATGTTCATTAAGGAGGAAAGAGATGACAATCCCATTTTGCAAGATCTTTATAACCTGTTGAACGACAAAGGACCTTTGTTGTTTTTACTCATAGCAGGTGTAGCCTTGCCCATACTGGAAGAGTTTGCTTTCCGTTTTTGGGGCATAGGAAAACGATGGGCGGGCATCGTCTCATCTGTTTTAATGGCAGGCTATTTTTGGCGCGTATTCGACAGTTGGATTGGGGCCTTCGTAGTTTTGGCCGTCTTCCTCTGCATCGTGTTTTTGGTCAAAGAGCGAAAGACCTACCTGTTCATCATGATGTTGCTGTCTTCTACATTGTTTATGATAGCTCATAAAGGCAATTATAGTGGCTTTCTATTACTTGCTTTTAGTTTGATGCATAAATTCGGCTTCGCATTGGTAACCTCATATCTCGTCATCAACCATGGCATGATATGGAATATTCTGTTTCATGTGGCAAATAACACCTTGATCTGCCTTCTTTTTGTTCTTTTCAACATGTCCTTTTCGCCCTCGACAACGTTCTTTTCTCCCGACTATGAAATGACTGTCAAGCCAACGAAAAGCCCAATCGCAGAAGGCGAATACATTTACCATTCGGAAGTGCTTCTTGAGGGCGACACGGTTCGATTCACCAATCAAAGCCTCGAAAACATTGCCCAGCAACTGCTTCGTGCGACCTGTGACGATCCTTGCGATGTGACAGGAAATAGAGTCTATCGAAGCATAAATCATGATGTGGAACTCATTCATAAAAAAGGCGCTGACCACAAAAAGAATTTTGTTTGGGCCGTTAAAGCCTTGGCAGACAAAGGCCTTATCCGTTTAGACACCCTTTACACCAAGGATTACATCCTGATTGCTCCAGGACAAACCCTTGTCGAAGATAGTCTCAAAACAGAATGGAATTCAAAAGACTATCGCATCAAGTGTATGCCTGGCACATTCAATGATTCTGTAGCAAATCGGCTCACCGAAGACTACAATGCGTCCCTTTCTGTTGAGGAAACCATACGCAACATGGCCGAAATGGGATACGAGATGCGACTGACAGACCCACACAAACCCGTCATTAAAGTAGGAACATCACAATAAGAAAAACATCGCCACACCCGCAATGGTGATGAGTGTCCCTAGAACTTCGCGGAATGTGACGCGCTGATGATGGATCAGTGAATACGGAAGGATGATGAGCACGGGTGTGAGGGCCATCAAAGTGGAGGCGATGCCTGCATGCGTGTATTGCACCGCCATCAGAGAGAGCGAGACGCCAATGAAAGGTCCGAAGAAAGTGGTGAGGGTGGCGAAAGTCATGCCTTTGCGGTCGTGCAAGGCCGTCTTTACCTGTCCCAACTCCTTGCGCAAAGCCAGGATGAGGAAGAAACCTATCAAACCTGCCACGGCACGGATATAGGTACCCGCAAAAGGCATCAGCGTGGTGACACTGGCCGCCGCATCGGCTGGGATGGAGGCTTCGTAGTGGTTCAGTCCGATTTTACTCAACACCAGGCCCACACCTTGTCCCACACCGGCACCAATGCCAAACAAGACCCCTTTCAAGGGCAGTTTCAGCTTGAAGGAATGCCCGCTGCGCACGATGATGGAAAAACCGATGCCAAACAGGGTGACCGCCATAGCCAGCCACGAGGTCCAGCGCATATCCTCACCGAGGAATAGCCAGCCCGTGATGCCCGCCGTGGGCGGTGCCAACGTCATGAAAAGCTGTCCAAACCTCGAGCCAAAGACGATGTAGGAATTGAAAAGGCAATAGTCGCCGAAGACATAACCCACGACACCCGACAAGGCAAGCCAAAACCAAGCCTCGCCCGAAGCGAACCTCGGCCAGGGCGTGCCTACACCTATCCACAGCAAGACGGACAGCATCAGCAGTGACAGAACCATACGGATCAGGTTGAGCGGCAAGGCGCCCAAACGATGGCTCGCGGTGTCGGCAAACAAAGCCGTCGCCGTCCACGACAGCGCTACGATAAGTGATAGTATCTCGCCAAGATAAGGCATCAGGGTTCTGCTTGAAAAACGCCGCGAAAGTACGATGAAAAAGCCTACACTCGGCAGTTTAAAGGCATTGTGGTCTTTTTTTCCATATTCAAAGCCAAAAGATTGTTAATAAGGACATATTTGCATCTTTATTAAAATTGGATGATCAATGAAAAAAGTCCGAAAATTCAAAGAACTTCGGACTGATGTTAAAAAGCGAGACAAGCATTGCTGCACATTCTTATTCGTTATGATGATGGCAGCCCTCATGAATGGCAGAAGCACTTCCTATCAGCGTGCCATCGAGGAAGGCGTGTACTGCATCGTCGGCATTACCTGTGACGCCAGCAAAGACTTTCATTTTTTTAGCCTCAAGTTTGTTTACCATAGGCGCACCTACGCCTCCGCAGATGACCACTTCAGCACCATGCGAGACCAGAAAATCGGCCAATGCACCATGAGAGGCATCGCCTGTGTTGATTATTTCAGAATGCAAGACTTTGCCTTCTGTAACCTCATAAAACTTAAAATTCTCAGTCTTGCCAAAATGTTGCCAGACTTGTCCGTTGTCGTAAGTTACTGCTATTTTCATTTTATATAGTTTTAGATTTCTTTAATAAAAAATGCCACAAACCAGAGTCAAATATTCGGGCATGGCTCCTCCTTTGCTCCACTTGATGTCGATGCCTAGCAACTCTTTGGCAGTCAGGCTTATATCGAATCCATAGGCCTCCAACGAGGGACGGACCTTATCGGGGTGCAGACAGGGCTTTCCTGCGATGCGTTGACAAGGTGCGCCGCCACAGTAAGGGCAGTTGCCCACAAACCCGAAAGCGCGACCCTTTAACTGTCGCTCTGTTTCCAGAAGTTCCTGATTGAGTTTCTCGATGACAGGCGTCATTAAGTCTATCGACACATTGAGCGGAAGGTTCTTTGAATTCGGGCTGATTTTTATCCCAATGATTCTCGTCCTCTCATAATGCCCGATGACAGCGAGCGTATCTTCCTCAAAAGGCGGACAACCGTAGCGACGCCCGTAGTTTCTGCACTGCTGACAGAGCAACAGAAAATAATCCGCATTGCGAAAACGGGCGATGTAGTCCTTGGCGGGCAATTCGGCCGTAAAACGCTCAGCGGTATAGGTCAGATCGTAAGGTCCGTCCATGTAGGGTTATTCGTTTTCTATCTAATGAAATGCATGGGGTCCCAAGGTTCGCGCTTTGGCAACTGGGTCCTATCCAACGACTTCAGCATCCAAGCCATATTGTTTGCCAGGGTGCGCATGGTCTGCATGCCTTCAGTATCGAGTGTGGCCTGACCTTCTTCACGACCATAAACGATGTTCCAATACTGCGAGGTGACAAGAGGCATGTTCACCATCTGGAAAGGCATCTGCAAAGCTTGAAAGGCAGAAGTGGCTCCTCCACGACGGCAAACTGTCACTGCTGCAGCAGGCTTGCCATAGGTCTGGGCGCCGGCACAGAACATACGCTGCAACAGTGAAAGCACAGCGCCATTAGGCACGCCATAGTAGGTGGGGGTGCCGACTACAAGACCATCGGCGGCATTCAGTTTGTCGATCATCGTATTGCAGATGTCGTCGTTGAAGACACAATGACCGTCGCCTTTGGCAGAGCAGCCATAACAAGCCACACAACTGCGAACCGGTTTCTTTCCAATCCATGCAATTTCTGTTTCGATGCCTTGCTTGCCAAGGGTCTTAGCCACTTCATCGAGCGCCAGATAGGTATTGCCTTTTTCACGAGGTGAACCATTGATTAACAGTACTTTAGTCATCTCACACCCTCCTCCCCATTTCATAGGCTTCCTGGGAAGCTGGTTTGTCTTTGATTTCGCCAGGCTCATCAACGCCACCACCATACACACGGCCTTTCTCGTTGATGCCGTCGAAACAGAGGGCAAAGCCATGGAACGGCTTCATGGATAGTTCAAGATTGTCGCGACTGTCGTCGTGGGCCGTCACCATATAGTAGAAGTCCTTGTCCTTCATGCGGTCGTAGAGCGGGTTGCAACGGTCGAGGAACGCCTTCATCTGACCTGAGACACTGTAATAATACACGGGCGACGAGAAGCAAATGACATCGGCTTCCATAAGTTTGGGAAGGATCTCGTTCATGCTGTCCTTAAGGACACATTTTCCCGTCTTGAGGCAAGAAAGACAACCGATGCAATAGTTCAGTTTCAAATCACGCACAAAGATGATTTCCACCTGATGGCCGGCTGCTTCTGCTCCAAACTTGAACTGTTCTGACAGCACGTCGGAGTTGCCGTGTTTTCTCGGACTGCCCGAAATAATGAGGACTTTTTTCATGTCTGTTTGAGTTAGTTGGGACGCAAAGGTACGAAAAATAACCTAATTATGCTGCCCCCTAGAAGGGGTAAAGACTTTTAGATAAAACAATGAAAAACAAGCCGTTGATACGAACCCTTATTGCCATCGCCTTCTTAACGCTGTTGTCATTTGTGGCGACGCTTTCGTGTCATCGCGAGGTGTTGATCCCTGAAATGGCGGCTTTCGTTTCCGTCTGGGACAGATCTGGATCATGTTCGTCCTGGCCGCCTTTTCCGGCACGCTCAGCCGCGTTTTGCTTTTCGAAAAAGGGTTGCTTCCAAAGCCTGTCGCCTTGCTTATCGACATAAGCCTTGTATTCCTGATGTTTCGCCTTTATGGCAAGCGTTTGCCCCGGCGGCTTCCATGGCCTTAGTTTCCTTTGTCGTGCCTGCGGATGCCGTCCTTGTCGTGCCTATTCTAACGGCTATCGGTGCGGCCTATCTCATCCATATGGCGCGTTTATGCTTCATCAGAGACATGCGGATCGAGGAAAAATCCTAGCTTATATTTTCTTGACCTGCATTGCCCGAATGGCATTGAACACAGCGAGGATCATCACGCCGACATCGGCGAAGATGGCCAGCCACATGTTGGCGATGCCTAACGCACCGAGCACCAGGCAAATAGCCTTGATGCCTAGGGCCATGACGATATTCTGCCATACAATGCGGAGGGTCTTGCGCGAGATGCGGATAGCTTTGGCAATCTTCAGAGGGTCGTCGTCCATCAGCACCACGTCGGCCGCCTCAATAGCGGCATCGCTACCCAAACCGCCCATAGCAATACCGAGATCAGCTCGGGTGAGAACAGGAGCGTCGTTAATGCCATCGCCTACAAAGGCCAATTTCTCACCTTTGACTTGAGCTGCCAAGAGTTCATCCACCTTTGTCACCTTATCGGCAGGCAACAACTCGCTGAACATTTGGTCGACCCCTAGTTTTGAAGCCACTTCATCGGCCACCTTGTGGCTGTCGCCCGTCAAGATGATGGTCTGTTCAACACCAGATTCATGCAAGGCCCTGATGGCTTCGGCGGCATGAGGCTTCACCATATCGCCCAACACGATGTGACCGGCATAGCGTCCATCACAGGCCACATGGACGATGGTGCCCGAGGCCTGGCAATGACAATGCTCCACTCCCACTCTTTCCATCAGTTTCTCATTACCGACGGCCACCTGTCGACCATCAACGAGAGCCATGATGCCCTGACCGCTGATTTCCTGTATGTCGCTGACGCGACTGTGGTCGATGGCTTTGCCATAAGCCCGCTGCAAACTCTTGCTGATGGGGTGTGAGGATGCACATTCAGCCAGAACCGCCAACTCAACAAGCTGACGTTTCTCCTCTTCGTCGGTCTTGTCGGCATCGTCGATATCGTGCATGGCTGTCACATCGAAGACTCCGAGGGTGAGGGTGCCCGTCTTGTCGAGCACCACGGTCTTCACCTTGGAGAGGGTCTCCAAGATATTGGCGCCTTTCACCAGAATGCCTTCGCGGCTAGCGCCACCGATGCCTGCAAAGAACGACAACGGGATGCTGATGACCAGTGCACAAGGACAACTGATGACGAGAAAGGTGAGCGCACGGTAGATCCATTGACTCCAAAGAGGTTCGTTACCGATCATCAGATTCACCAATGGCGGCAGCACGGCCAAAGCCAAGGCGGCGACACACACGGCCGGCGTATAGATACGGGCAAAACGCGTGATGAAATCCTCGGACCGTGAACGGTGAGAAGCGCTGTCCTCGACGAGTTCCAAAATCTTTGAAACCGTTGATTCGCCGAATTCCTTGGTCGTGCGAATTTTCAGCACCCCTGTCATATTGATGCTGCCGCTCAGCACTTCCTCTCCTCCATGGACCTCACGGGGCAGGGACTCTCCCGTCAGGGCAACTGTGTTCAATGAGGAAACCCCTTGCTCAACGATGCCGTCAATCGGAACTTTTTCTCCAGGTTGAACGACAATCACCTGACCGACTTCCACCTCGTCGGGGTCGACATGTTTCAAAGAGCCATCGGCCGTCTCGATGTTAGCATAGTCAGGACGGATGTCCATCAGCGCAGAGATGTCGCGACGGCTCTTGCCCACGGCATAGCTTTGGAAAAACTCGCCGATCTGATAGAACAGCATCACCGCGATGGCTTCGAGGTAGTCGTCACGCTTCGTGTAGATGGCCAAGACAAAGGCTCCTATTGACGCCACCGCCATGAGAAAGTTCTCGTCAAACACCCGACCATTTCCGATTCCTTTGATGGCCTTCAGCAGGATGTCGTAAGAGATAAGCAGATAGACAATCAGATAGTAAACCAGCCCATGAGCAATATTACCCAACGGCCATCTGCTGATGTCGAGGACAAGCATCAAAGCCACCGTGAGCACGGCGGTGATGAGGATGCGGATGAGCATCGTGCGTTGCTTCTTGTTCATAGCACGCAAAAATCGGGTTCTACCTTATGGGCCACACGGACCACCTCGGCCATGACGGCTTCGGTGTCGACGCCTTCTTCAAATTCGATTTTCATCTTTTGCGTAACGAAAACCACCAGGGCATCTTTCACACCTTCGACTTTCTTTATGGCTTCTTCTACGAGGCTGGCGCAATTGGCGCAATCGACCTCAATCTTAAATGTCTTTTTCATTGCTATACTTATTTTACTTATTACTATTATCGTGTTTTGACGCAACAAAAGTACAGCAAGAGTTTTGCAACCGGGTTGCAAAGTGAATCAAAAGCAGCCTTCAAACACAAAAAGCCCTCATACAAAGAGATGAGGGCAATATGATTTTATGCTTTTTCTATTGTTTCGGGTACATCCCAAACGTCATTTAGATTGCTTTAGACCTAACGGCAAAAGCGCTTTCCATTAAAGGACTTAATTGTCATTATTCCAAAACATCACCGGTCTCGTTTTCGCCTTCCTTAGCTTGTCGCTCAAGTTCCAGCTTACCGAAACGCAATGTGAAGCCTGCCGAGATGTAGCGGCTATTCAACATCTTGCGGGTGCTGTCGCTGAGATAGTACGGGTTGGTGTTGGTGGAACCCGAACCGATTTTGGCACCCCAGTTGAAGATGTCCTGAACGTTGACGAAGACCGACAACTTACGGTTGAAGAAATCGCTACGCAGACCCATATTGAGGAAATAACGTGCCTTGCGCTCGCTCATCAGGCTGATGGTCGGTGAGTTGTAGTTGGCCGAAGCCGTCACTTGCAAACGATCAAAGAGTTTGGCCCAAGCGTTGACGCGCACACTCCACGACCACTTGTCGCGTTGGTCAATCTGATGCACACCATTACGGTCATACTCCATGCGATAGCCATAATCATACAAGTTAGCATACAGGCGCACATTGAAGAATCCCGTTGGACGATAGGTCATATTGAGCGAAGTGCCATAACGCCATGAAGTGCCCATGTTGTAAGGTATGGAATAACTGACGATACGATCCAGATAGTCGTCGTATTCGGCATCGGTCAACCTGCTGATTTCGTTGGTGCTCCAGCGACCGTATGCTTCAAGGCCTATATTACCGAAACGCTCAAAGAACTTCTGCCAACCTGCTTCTACGTTATGGGTATAAGCATTTTTGAGCCCGAAGGGATTACCCATCGAATAGCTGTCATCGCCATATCTTCGGAAGGTGCTGATTTGGTCTTCGCCTGGGTGCGACATGCGCATCGAATAGTTGAGTTTCCAATTGTGCATGGATTCCGTACGATAGGTCAAATGGATGGAAGGACGAACATTGAGGAAATACAAAGTACTGTCGTCGGCAAACGGCATTTCGCTCTGGTAGTTGTAGCCGATCCGGTCGCCTCCAAATCCCAAACCAGTGCTCAAAGTGAAACCACCCCAACGATGCGTCCAGTTGACATCGCCGTTGACACCCGTTTCTATGCCTTTGAAATGGTAGGTGCGAAGCACGTCGATACTGTCGTAACTGACACCACCGTCTCTTGAATAGTAACGATTATAATCATTGTTATCCAACTGATAGTCGAAGCGCAGGCCATAGCTGAGCTCACCGTTCTCACTGTAGGGACGGTTGTAGCGCGCATCCAGATTGAATCCATAACCATCCTGCTTGCTCAAAAGATATCGGTTTTCATCCAAGTCGGAGTAAACGTCATATAACCGGTTGTTGTAGTAGTCGGAAGCGTTCTTGTTGAATCTGCCATTCAAACCGATTCGGAGATTATGACCTTTGTCATCAAATTTTTTGGTGTAGTCTGTCCCAAAATGACCGAAACCAGACTGCGAAAGGGTCGTATCGCCCATGCTGTAGGCTAAAACGCTATCAACGGGAGTCATAAAGAAGGTCTGTTCCTCACGACGGCTGCCGAAACTATGATTGTTATTGTAGAAACCTCCTCCATCGAAGGAGATGTCGCTTGTAGAGTCAATCTCATAGTCGATGTTCATGAAGACATTGCCGCTGATACTGCGGTTGTCATCCTTTTGGGAAGTCGTCTTGTACCACACGGAGTCATATAATCCCGGCGTAGCGGCATCCTCGCGTTTCAGCTCCCAGCTGTCGGTGGTGTTGAGCCTGTCACTGTAACGGCCCGAAGCAAACAAGTTGACACTCAGCTTTTCCTTTTTCCACATATAGCTCACCCATGGCGAGACGAAAGGCTGATTGGAGCCGTTGACACCGAAACTGACAAACTGATTGCTCTTGATATGTGCCGAAGTCACGATATTGATGACGGCTTCGGCGTCGGTGGCGTATTTGGCCGATGGGTTGGTGATGGTCTCGATGCGTGCGATGGCATTGGCAGGCAAGGTCTGGAGATAGGTCTTCAGGTTTTCCTCTGTGAGTTTTGAGGGTTTGTCGTTCACCCAGATCTCCACACTCGACACGCCACGCAACGTGATGTTGCCTTCCACATCGACTTCCACGCCTGGGGCATTCTGCAAGGCATCCTCAGTGGTGCCCGTTTGAATGGACGGGTCTTCGCTGACGTTGTAGATCAGTTTCTCGCCTTCCATGGCATAGAGAGGACGCTCCGCCGAGACGGTGACTTCGTTAAGTGAGATGGCACCCTGACTGATGCGTAAGGTGCCTAAATCGGTGTTGTTCGTCACGCTGAAAGGCAGGACGAGGTTTTCATATCCGATGGCGGAAACACGCAATATAAAGGAGCCTTGAGGCACCTCCGAAATCTCGAAAGCGCCGTTCAGGTCGGTGATGCCGCCTTTGACAAAAGCCGAGTCGATAGAGTCGAGCACTGCCACATTGACGTAGGGCAAGTATTCTCCCGTCTTCGCATCGCGTAGCACGCCGACCACAGTAAACGTGTCGCCTTTGTGCACCTTCTTCTTGGGCTTGACGGTAGGCCTGTTACCTTCGTTTTGTCCCCATTGCCGGTCACCACCCATAGGAGGACGTCGTCCCCCGGGAGGCCTACCTCCACCGGGAGGAAAACCGCCTCCACCAGGAGGCTGGGCTAAGCACAGCATTGTTGAAAGGACAAAAATGAAAGAAAACAAGGCTTTCAATATGTTATTGCGTTTCATAATTGTAAAATTGAGTTGCAAAAATAGAAAAAATAATGGGATAAGAGGTTGCTATTCCTTTAAGAAATAAGGCCTTTGTGTAAAAACATGCTTGTCTTTCCAAACGATTAAAATACAAAAACCAGCCCCTAGGACTGGTTTATCTCTTCGAAAAAAAAACTACAATTATAGGCAGGCTTTGAAGATGTCCAAGATGTCTTTTTCGCTCAGCGGTGCCCAGGCTTTGTCGAGACCTTCGTTTTGAGCCACATGATGTGCCATCTCACCGAGACGGCTTTCATCGATACCGACTTCATGCAGCGTCATCGGGAGGCCCAGTTCCTTAAAGAAATCGTAGGTCTTCTGAATGGCTTGTTCGGCGATAACCATAGGATCTAAATTGCTGTCGATGCCAAAGAGTTCGGTGCCATAGGTGACGAAACGGCCGACCGTCTTCTCGTTGAGAATGTGTTTCATCCAACGAGGTGTCAGGATGGCCAGACCTTCCCCATGGGTGATGTCATAATAGGCACTAAGAGCGTGTTCCATACCATGCATGGGCCAGCCGCTGCGTCCGTTACCGTTACTGAAGATGTTGTTACAAGCCAAGGTGCAGGTGTAGAAGATCTCGGCACGGGCATCATAGTCTTCAGGGTTGGCCATTACTTTGGGGGCATTATACATCAGGCTCTTCAGACCAGCGATGCACATGCCGTCGTTGAGGAGACTGTAGGGTTCGGTAAAGAATTGCTCCATGATATGGTTCATGGCATCGGCGATGCCGGCACGGGTGTGCTTGGGCGGGATGGAGAAGGTGAGCTGTGGGTCGAGCAGAGAGCAGACAGGGAACAGATGCGGGTCGATATAGCCGACTTTGTCGTTGGTCTCACTGCGCGAGATGACACCTCCGCAGTCATACTCGCTGCCCGTGGCAGCCATGGTCATAATGTCGACGATGGGCAAAGCAGCTTGCGTACGGACTTTATAGGTGATAAGATCCCATGGCTCGCCATCATAGCAAGCACCGGCAGCAATGGCCTTAGAGCAGTCAAGAACGCTGCCGCCACCGACGGCAAGGATGACGTCAATCTTATGTTCCTTACACATTTTTACACCTGGGACGACGCTCTGTGTGTATTTCGGGTTAGGTTCTATGTCAGGGAGTTCATAGACTTCGAAACCCTTCATCAGTGACATGACCTTGTCGTAAAGGCCGCTGCGTTTGATACTGCCGCTTCCATAGGTCATCAACACTCTCTTGCCGAGAGGTCTCATCACTTCGGGCAGTTTGTCCACCACATCTTTGCCAAACAAGATGCGCGTGGGAGTGCAATATTGAAAATTGTTCATAGTTTGTGATTTATTAATGCTATTATATGTTTAAAACGAATGATACTTTGAAAAATTGCGTGAAAAGCCTCTGACAATCTGACAAAAGAATTCCTAACTTTGCAGAGAAAACCATGGGCTTATTACCGATGACAAAGATACATTCTTGTCCCGAACTAATCGAACTGATTGATCAAATCGGACTGCTGCCGCTTTTAGACAGTGGCATCCGTGGTTTTTCCGCCGAAGATATGGTCGCCGACGAATGCCGTTATGTGATTCTGCCTGATGGCGGTTGGGAATGGCCCTTGTGGAAATGGAAGGGTTATGTCATCACCGAAGGCCACTGCGTGTATGGTAAATTTTTCAACAAAAAGGCGGGTTTTATTCATCGCGATTGGTGGCCCGACTTCTGCAACTATCGCCGCAGCAAGGCGCCTCAAATTGAGGAAGACTCCATCGAAGAAGGCATCCTCTCCATCCTGCAGGAAAACGGTAGCATGATTACGCGAGACTTGCGTGCTGCCAGCGGTTTCACCGGACCGAAGATGCGCAGCCGTTTCGATGCCTACGTCACGCGCCTGCAGATGAATTGCCGTATCGTCACAGAGGATTTCATCTATCCCCTTGACCGCCATGGAGAGGAATACGGATGGGGATGGTCGCTGCTCACGACGCCCGAACAGCTTTACGGGCGTGAGGCCTGTCAAAGTCCGCATACGCCACAGCAATCGTATCAGATTTTACTTGAGCAGATGAAGAAGATTGCACCACAAGCAACAGAAAGGCAAATCAGCAAGTTGCTTTGAGACTTTTTGTCAACTTGTAAAAAACTTTCGTTATAACACGAAGGGCAAAAGACCTATCGTACTACCATGGTGAATTCAGGTGTGGACCCGTCGGCCTTGGGAACGGTGACATACACCGTTGAATGAGATACGTTTCCGTCAGGACCGTTACCCTCCGCAGTAAAGCGGTAATCCACGCTCGTGGAGGTCTCGCGAGAGCCTACGCTGACAGGTGTTCCCAATGGAAACTGGTAGTCGGAGCAGGCAGCATCGAAGATGGCGGCCTCCTCCTCTGTCACGGGTGCCTGGGCAGAATAGTCAGGATAGGTCTCCACTTCACCTTCCTTGTATCCGCCAAGGATGAGGAAGCGCTCTAACTCGGGCTTTAGGTTGTCCATGCGGGCGGCACGGATGCCGAAACCTTCGCGGATGTCGGCGCCAGGAAGTGCCTGCTTCAAGTCTGCGACACTGCTATCCAGACCACCGCTGCCAAAAGTGCAGAATGGGACTATGGCCTTGCCGTCAAGATGGATATCTTTTAAGAGTGATGCTACTGGAGGAGCATAAGTGCCAAACCAGATGGGATAGCCGATAAAGATGACGTTGTATTTGGAAAGGTCGGAGGTGATGGGCATGGCTTCAGGCATGACGCCGTCCTCGCGCTCCTTGAGACAACGCTGGATGGTTTCCTCAAAATTGCCGGAATAAGGCTCTGCCGCTTCAATACGCTCAATGTCAGCACCGGTTTGGGCTACGATCTCTTCGGCTACTTTTTGGGTTGTCCCTTCTTGGGAATAATAGAGTACCAGCATCTTGGGTTGCTGGGAGGTGCAGGCCGAAAAGACGGCAGCTGCGACGATGATTGTCATGAGTTTTTTCATATCATTTAAGGTTTTAATTGTCATCTTGAAGTAGCATCTGGCTCGATGTGGATGCTGATTTGAGTCTCCTTGCCATATTTGGCGTAAAGCAGGTCTTCGATTTGGGTGGCGATTTCGTGGGCGTCGAACACACTCATCTGCGGATCCACCACGACATGCGCCTCGATGATGTAGGCGACACCGTTTTTACGCGTTTTCAGGTTGTGGATGTCTTTCACGCCTTCCACCGAATGCGCCATCTTGACAATCTCTTCTTGGACATCTTCCGGCAAAGAGGATTCAAGCAGTTCCGACAAGGCAGGCAGCGACAGCTTGATGCCGAAAACGATGATGGCGATACTGATGCAACAGGAGACGATGGGGTCAAGTACCGTCCACTTCTCTCCTAAAAGGAAGGCTCCGCCGATGCCCAAGAAGGCGCCTATTGATGAGAGGGCGTCGCTGCGGTGATGCCAGGCGTTGGCCATAGTGACGGGACTATCGACTTCATTGGCGACTTTCATGGTGGCTCTGAACAAGATTTCCTTAGCCGCGATGGAAACCGCTGCAGCCGCAAGGGCGATGAAACCGGGCCGGGGAATGACCTCTCCATGGAAAAAACCCACAATGGATTTCACGCCACCTGAAAGCAGATTGGCACCTACAACTATTAATAAGATGCTCACGATGATGGTTCCCATGGTCTCAAATTTGCCATGTCCGAAGGGGTGGTGTCTATCCGTTTTCTTGGAGGCAAAATGGGAGAAAACGAGTACCACAAGGTCACTGAACAGATCCGACAACGAGTGGACACCGTCGGCAATCATGGCGGCACTCTTCCCGAAAACGCCAGCGCAAAGTTTACCTGCGGTGAGCAAGACATTCACGAAAGAGCCCCAGAGGGTGATGTTTCTTATTTTCTGTTCTCGGTTTTGCATATCGTTCAAATCGAGGCTCAAAGATAGTCATTATTTAGCAGCTATTAAAAAATAGCGGCGATGGCACAACATTCTTCGGCAGAGAGTGGCGTTGGGAAGGTCGCAAAACCGTTTCTGATGACCGTCATGACCATAGGCGCACTGAGCACTTTGCCTTGTAGTATGATCGCTATGTATTCCCCGACGTTCTCTTCCGTATAGTTTTTCCAAAGCCTTGTCCCTCTCTCGTTGAACACCAGCCTAATGTCATAGCCTCCATTGGGATCCTCATAGACTGCCGCTCTTGACACGTAACGGCCGTCGAGCGGCGTGGCGTATGACTGCTTGTCGAGCAGGAATAGCCTTACCGAGTCGTTCTCGCCGTGGAAGTCCCATGCGATGCCGAAATGATTGCCGTCGATAACACCAGCGGCGAAGAGCGAGTCGTAAGTACGCTCGCAAGTAGCCTTATCGGACCATGGTACATCTTCAAAACTCTGTACTCGGCAGAACTGCAGATCTTCCGGTTGGGCATTCATGGCGACCACGGTTTCCGACAGTGAGTCGCATTTCACTTTGTTGTTATCAATATTGCATTGGCATAAGCCAAAAAGCGATATCATGCATGAAATAATAATCAATTGTTTTATTATCAAGGTCTTTTTCATGATTGTTGAATTTTAGATTGTTAAAGATTATGATTTGTAAGGGACTAATTAAAGAGCGTTTTCATACTCGTCGATTTGCCGTAGCGTCTCGTTGATGCTGCGCATTTCGCGCCAAAAGATAAAGAAACCGATGAGCGTTCCAATGAGAAATCCGATGAGTATTGCAACCCAGGCTTGAAACAAGTCGGGTCTTTGCCAAGCCCATAGGATGATTGTCAGCGCTATCAACGGCAAGTTTATCATGAGATACAATTTCTCGCGACGGCGGAATTTTGTCAGTTCACGGCGCACTTTTACAAGGTTGTGAGTAGCTATGATGTCAGGTCGTATGAGTTGCGCATTTAAAAGGTTACTTGCAATTTCAATCAAAAAAACCACAATAAATAGGATTAGTATCCACAACGGCATCAGATGCATGCTGTAGTAGTAGTAAATCATCAAGCCGATGACCAGAAGGGAGAGCGGGAGCGCAAAACGATTTGCATCAATCATCCATTTTGTGCGGGACAACATCGCTTCACGTAGCATCCGGTCGCTCACGATCTCCTGTTTATCGAGGCGGCTCTTGAACTCCGCCACCTGCTGGCGCAGGGTTTCCAATTCGTTGTTTTCCATTGTTTTTCGGTTTAATTGTCAGACATCTGTTTCAGTTGCTCACGGATGCGGACCAGTCGCACCGATACATTTTTGACCGATATGCCCACGATGGTGGCAATCTCGTCGTAGCTCATGTTCTCCAGCCACAGCAGCACTATGGCTCGGTCGAACATCGGCAGACGGCTGATGCGGCGTCGCAAGAGCTCCATCTGTTGTGAGTTAGGGTCCGGCTCATCATAGGGGTCGATGTCCATGGTGAGGGGAACCGTGTGATGACGCCGACGGCGGCGGTCTTGCGAGATGCAGACGTTGAGTGCCAGCCGGTAGATCCACGACCGCGGATTGCGCACCTCCGCTAAGCTGTCTATCGACTGCCATAGCTCTATCAGCACCTCTTGCATAAGGTCGGCGGCCTCGTCTTGGTCGGTAGCGTACATGAAGCAGACGGTATAAATCGTACTGCGATATTCACGCGCTACACGGTTGAAGAATTCTTCTTTCCTATCCATGAGTATGAAACTTTTTTCGCTATGATGTCGCACAAAGGGGGTGAAAAACTACAAACACGGCGTAAAAAATATCAATAAGGCACAAAGATATTATAAAATTTCTTTGAGAAACTTGTTGCGGTTATGCATCACGCACTTTGCGTAACCATCCTGCATCAAAGAAAGCGTGGAAATGAATTCGGGCAGGAGTTCGGGATAGATGGAGCATTGGCGATGAGCCATTTTCATGCAAAGCGACTGTATGCCTGCAGCCTCAATGGGCAAAGCCATGTGTTCTAAGCAAAAATCGAGGAAGTCGGTGCGGAAATTGGCTTTGTCCATGGGCATCCGTTCCACGATGGTGAGCATGAGACGCCGCAATGAAACGTTGTCGGTCTGCATGGCCAAGTCGATGAACTCGTCCCTACGTTCTAGCAGACGGCTTATTTGTTCGTCGTCGAAATGCGTCAGGGTCCAAGCGGCATTCCACGCCTCTCGAGGCTCTAAAGAATGCACTTTCTCCACGAGATAATCCATTACCTTAGAATCTTTAGCTGCCTCTGCCAAAGCCTTAACTTTGTTGGCGCCGATTCGTTGGGTTAGCCAGTCTTCCATAATCACTTATCGTTCTAGTTTCTTCACCCTTACCTTTCTGTCTTTGCCACTTAATAGATTCGGGCAGGTGGTCTCTTGACCGGTGTCGATGAAACCGCATTTCTCCATGACCCTGCCTGATGCAGGATTGTCCACAAAGAAGTCACCCCAAAGGGCGGTGAAATGCATCGTGTTGAAGCAATAGCCTATCAGCCAGCGGAGGGCTTCGGTACAGATATCCTGGTTCCAGTACGGACGCGCTATCCAGTAGCCTACCTCGGCCTCGGCCTCACCGATAGGGATGTTGCTCATGCCATGAGGAAGATAGCCGATACAACCGACAATCTTGCTAGTCTCTTTTAAAACGATGGCCCACATGGTGTCGCCTCCAAACACATCGCGGATGATAGTATGGCTCTCTTCCACGCTCTGATGCGGAGGCCAGCCAGCGCGTGGCCCCAATTCAGGGTCGCTCGCATATTCAAACAAGATGTCCGCATCAGCATCCTGCCAACGGCGGAAAGTCAGTCTTTCGGTTTCGAGTGTCATTTCTGTATAAACGATATTGATTGCAAAGAAAAGGGTTTTTCTCGTATCCGACCTGAAAAAAAGCATTCTGTTTCCCTGATTGCCGGATTGTAAGAAAGGGACATCTCTGCATAAAGCCATCCATTGAAAATAAGTGCATATCTTTGCAAATAATATCAACGGCATGATCATCTCCTGCTGATGGATATGCTTTTGAGACCCGAAGAAATGACTTTTGATCTGAACTTTAACACTCCTTTTTGCGAGGAAGCGTACAAAATGGGACCAAAGATATGACCATACAAGACTTTCAACAGCTTATTGCGGACGGCGCGGCACTGAATACGCCCGAGATAGTGGCTTTCATGCGACAGCAGACGGTGGAGGCGCAACGCATCACCTGCAAGTACAACACTGGCTTCCACGAGCCAGAGGAGCGTCGCGCGATGCTAAGCCGCCTGTTTGGCTATGAATTAGACGAGACTGTGATTGTCAACCCGCCCTTCAGCACCGACTTCGGCAAGAACCTGCACATCGCTCCGCGTGTCTTCATTAATGCCGGCTGCCAGTTTCAGGACCAAGGTGGCATCTGGATTGGAGAGGGTTGCCTCATCGGTCCACAGGTGGTCTTCGCCACCCTCAACCACGGCTTTGCCCCCGATGACCGTCAGAGCCTTTACCACAAGCCCATCCATTTGGGCCACAATGTGTGGATTGGTGCTCATGTCACCATCTTGCAAGGCGTCACCATTGGTGACAATGCCGTTGTGGCTGCCGGTGCTGTGGTGACCAAAGATGTTGAGGCCAATACTATCGTTGGTGGTGTGCCAGCTAAGTTCATCAAGCGAATAGAATAGCTTTACGGAGAAAAAAGTTGCTATTCTCCGCAAAATTGCGGAGAATACATTCATCCTCCTTACTCATCAATTTGCATTTTTTTTCAGCAGTCTCCACCCCACAAATCCCGTGATGGCTTGACAAAGCCCGAACACGAAGTATATGGTTGACATGAAGTTCAGCGGAAACATATAGAACTGGATGCATATCCAGAGCATCAGCGTCACGCCGAAGATGCCACCGAGCAGCACACCGACTTCCTTTTTGGCAAGCAACAGCCCAGCAGCGGTCAGGTTCGTGATGCCATTGACGATCAACAGCGCGATGCCGGGGAAAAGAAAGTCCTGGAACAACACATCGGCAAAGGGAAGTTTCTGGAAATACGGCAGCATCGCGTCCATACCCATGCTTTTCCCGGTAGGGTCGATAATCATGCCTAACGCTCCTGCCACCGCTCCAATACCGATAAACAATGTCCAGAAGATCAACCACTTACGGGCTGTATTTGCTTTCATTTTCATAGTTTTGTTTTTTATCTTTCAACTTCTATTTTCATCTCACAATGAGTTCCACCACGTAAAATAGATTGACAAAGTGTAACTTGGAAGTGTTCATCTTTCCACAAGCTATGCATCGAATAGATTACGCTTTGACGTGAACATTCGCAGTGCAAGGGTGTGGTGACATATCCTTTTTTACACAACTCACAAGTACATTCCAAGAAGATAAGGCGATAGACACGACCTTTCTCAACGACTTCACCTTTTACGCCTGGCAAATCATTGGCCATCTGAAAGAAGACGTCTATGTCCCCTTTGGCATCCTCGTAGAGTTTCCTGTAAACACCAAGCGTACCGCCATTCACACAATTCTTTCCACACTCCGCGAAGAAAACAGCCCGCTCCTCCGGCGAGAGCTGTTCTATGGCTTTCTCATAACCCTTAAACCAATTTGATATATCCATGTTGATGATTAAAATGCGTTTATATCTTTTTGCAACTGATTCAAGAAATTTGCCGCATGACCGCCATCCATCTGAACATGATGAAACTGGAATGAGACGGGTAACGTTTTCTTGAACCAATGACTCTTGTATTTGCCCCACATCACCATGGGATTGCTGAACAAATCCGTGTATTGATTTACGATGCAGTCAAGTTCCGTCTGCACCATCGCAGATGTCCCTATCACCATATAGTCTTCAAGAAATGAACTGGTGTTTCTGGTTGCAGTCTCCTTTGTAAGTCTCAAGTAATCCTTGTTGAATTGTTCCAATGATTCCGAGAAGGGAATGTCACACGAATTAATTCCACCCATCTTGTTTTCAACGATGACATTGATGGCAAGCTTGTCGTATTTGAAGAGCCTTTCACGCTCAGGGAGCATATAAAATTCCGGTATCAGGCTTGCACTCTTGCCAATGCACCAACATAACAGCATATTCAGTTTCAGGTCCTTTTTGTGACTATATCGAACCAAATGCGAAACATCCATCGTTTTCGTCAGCGTCACCATGGGCATGGGCGACTTCATCCAAAGCTGGAAAGCCTGGGCACGGTTTGTTTCTTGTGGATTTACTTCAGTCTTCATGGAATTTATTTGAACAAGAGTTTCAAAAACCTCGTGTCGTTCATCTGCTCGTTAGTCAGGTAGGCTCCATCGCAAAACAGTGCGTATGTCGTGATAGGCGTAGGCGCATTCTGTGCATCTTCTTTGCTTTCAAGATGAATGGCTTTGAAGGGAACGCCGTGTTCTTTTGCTGTCTTTTCCAAAACAGGAACATATTTTGCGTTGAACGGGCATTGACTCGTATAGTAAAGCACATAACCCGATTCTTCGATATGCGGATGCTTGGCACACTCCTTGAAAATAGGCTTCGCGACATTTGGAGTGAAAGGCAAATACCAAAACTGGATTCCGTTATCGGCTTCGTCGCACACTTCAAAGCCTTTGTATTTCAAGTATTTTGGATCGGAAAGAAAAGGTCTCTTCTTCGCCGATGAAAGGATGCAAAGTCCGATTTTCCCATTGCTTTTACTATCCCTGATGCACTCCTCGAGCAGATCATTGGAATAGCCGTGGCCTTTGAAAGAGCCGGACACCCACAGGCAGTCGATGTACATATACCCGTCGGCAATGATGGGGTTCCACGCATTTTCCGCAGGGATGTACTCAATGAAGCACTTTCCGCGTTCAACACTTTTGAGGAACACAAGGCCTTCGTCAAAACGTTGCGCCAGCCACGTCTTCTTTGAAGCGACCTGAATATCCTTGTTATTGGAAATGGCGCAACAGATATGCTCGCTTTCCAGGTTGTCTTTCGTAACTTTGATGTATTCCATAATGGGTTTTTACTCAATCAGAAAGCTACGGGGATAGAAGTCACTATAGAAACGGCCGTCGGTGGCGGTGAATTTCAACACGCAATAGTTTGGGTCAGTCACACCGCCAGGATAATATTGGGTATCGCCTTCGCGCCAGATCATTTCCTTGCTTTTGGCATCAGTCAACACTTCCATCGTGCCACGCAGCATCATGCCTTTGAAGCCCTCGGCGTCGCAGAAATAGATGCTGGCTTTGGGATTGGCCTTGTAATGAGCCACGCGCAATGAGAAGGTATTGGTGGTGAAATAAAACGTCTTGATGCCTTCTCGGACACGGGGTGACAGCATGGCTTTGGTGCATGGGAAGCCCTCTTCATCTACAGACGAGATAAAGGTGACGGGTAAGGTGTCGGACATCATGGCGATCAAGTCTTTCACACCCATCAAAGCCGGATTTTCTGGGGCAGCGTCACCGATGGTCAACTCCTTGCGCCAACGTTTCAGGTGGGGGAAGTACATCTTCATCTGTCCGATATATTCCTCGCGGGAGATCTGAGTGCCATTGCCTTCATTGAAAGCCCCCACAAACTGAGCGCAATGCTCAATCATCTCGTCCATAGAGCATTCCTGCAGGAACTTCCCGTCCCGATAGCAATACATGCAATACTCTTCGTTCTTACTTCCGTCGGCATTTGTGCCGAGAATCTCATCGGTCAGCGGCATGCCGCAACTCTGACAAAACTTTTGTTCCATTATGTCTTTGTATTTTTTAGTTGAACTCATTTACAAATTTACACTTTTTCCTATACCACCAGAGGCCTAAGGCAAGCAAAAGGATGCTTCCGACAAAAATCACCCAACAGATGGCACGAGGCTGATTACTTATGTCAATGGCTGACAGGGAGTTGTTGCCAATATGCATAAGGATGCATGGAATAATGCTTTCCGTGCGCCAGTAGAGCCATCCGATGATCATACCGAACAACAGCGTGCAGACAAACTTTATCACAACAAAGCCGTGAGCCAAAGCGAAGACAAGAGCGGAAATGAAAATGGCCAGCCATGGACGGCACCGCGACTTGAGCAGCCCCTCGAGAAGAATGCCTCGAAAGCCAATCTCTTCCGCTATTGGGGCGAGGACGCATCCGTTGAGTATTCCTGCAATTCCTACAAATAAGTGTTCAAGTGTTTCATGCTGGAATTCGGTTTTTTCAGGAAATAGATGATCTAAATCAAACAAAGTAATAGCCGACATCTCAGCCAACACAAAAGCTGAGGCTATCAACACTGCCATCCCAACGGCGGGCCAAACCAGACGTCTGTCGATGTGGCCAAAGGACAGCTTTACATAGTGTTTTTTGAAATACACGAATATGATCAGCGCGAGTCCAAATAGCAACGACCATTTCATGATTTCATCGTTCTTGAAGGCACGCCATAGGACAAAGCAGACAAGTTGTGCCGCTATATAAAACAGTCCCCACAACAGGAACAGCTTTATGGTTCTGCTTAATTTTTCATTCATATTCCTACTATGGTTTTACACCAAGGCATAATTTACGGCAAAGATATGAGTTTTCTTCTGTCTTGATTTGTAAAAATGACAACAAATGGGTTGTTAAAAAGTGGGGAGAAATTCATCACAGCTTTGAAAAACGATGGAACATTGACGACCAAGAAACTGTCGGAAATGTTAGGCGTCTCACCAAAAGCCGATGCGATGACGATTAGCATCGGCCCCGACAAGGAATGTCGTTGGAAAATGTCATTAGCATTCAAGCTCAAATAACCGATAGAACTTTCTGTAGATGGCGCCAGAAAACAAGACTTTGAAGAAAAACCTTTCCGATGGTTTCAATTCCTGCACCAATGACGACGGCGTAAACGTGTGTTCTTTCTTCAGCTTGATTTTCAGGGGAGTAAGCAAACCGTTAATATCATCGATGCCGTAGAGTTTCGACACGCCCACATCGTTGACGGGATTTTTGTATTTGGAGGCTTTTGCACCAAATACGGTGTAAACATCCATAAGAATATGAAGACTAGGATACTTCTCCTGAAGAGCGTTTAAGAATTCCTGCAGCTGATTATTACCAAGATACATGCTGATGCCTTCAAGGACGACGATGGCCGTGTCATGGTCAGGGAGCGAATTCATTTGTTCTGGTTTGGAAGCGTCCAGATTTATCATGTGGTAGTTATCGCTCTCTATATAGTATTTCTTCCTCAAAGCGATCACTTCGGGAAAATCACAGTCGTACCAATGCTTATAGGAATGTTTTATGCGCTGGCATCTGCTATCGAGGCCGCAGCCGATATGCAACACGGCGGCGCTTTCGTTTTGTTGCAGCATCTGTTCCACCCAATCGTCGAAAACCCTCGCCCGCATCGCCATGTTATAGGCAAGCCATTTCGATTTGGATTTTCCTTTGATGGGAAAACCCACTTGTGCCCAAATCATTTCGGCTGTGGGGTCATCAAGAATGATGTGTTTCTTGCTGACTAGCGACTTCCCATAAAGCGGGATAAACAGGGTCTTGTTGACTTCGTTCATTTCATGATCCTCCACAGCATAATGTACTCCTCGTCCTTTTCTTCAATGATTTCAAACCCCACAGATTGATACATCTTGACCGCATAATTTGTCTTTTGAACTGCTAACGAAGCCCTTTGATAACCATGGTCAGTCAGTCTTTTCAGCATGTCTTTCATCAAAGCTGTTCCGATGCCTTTGTTTCTGTATTCTTTCAATAACGAGATGGCAAACGACGGAGTGGAATCATCAACATGACCATAATCGTTCATGATACGTACCCAGCAAGCACCCACAACTTTCCCTTCAACTTCTGCGACAATTCCCATGTCTCCTTCTCGATTTCCGAAATCGGAGATATAGACTTGAAGTTCAGGTTGATAGATGATTTCTTTAGGAGGAGGCATTACTCCATCTGGGATGAAAATGGCCTCATAAAGAAAATCTTCAAGCAAAAGGTATTCTTCTTTCTTAATAGGTCTAATCAGGATTTTTTTCTTTCCTTTTTTTGGATTATGCAGTTCCTTGATGGTCTCACGGACGAGTTGGGTGAGATAGTCGCGGTCGTCTACATCTTCGATGAAGAAATAATCCTTTGCGCCTTTGTAGGGTGGGCGGGGCATGAGTTCGCGCAAAACCCGACGACCTGCTTCTGTGGGTTTTACATAAAAGCAGTTGTCACAAATCAAACCGAAGATGATGCCGTTACAGTAGATGCCGTAATCGCCGAACATCTTCTTGGTCGTGATTTCTCCTGCGCTGCTGCATTGGTCAGCGATGTACTGGACGAAGTCGGGGTTGCTGGACATAGGATGAGACTTTCAACTATTATTCGAAGTTGCGCGAGGCAAAAGGCAACGCCATGCGGAGCGCCACATGCCAGTATTCCCAGTTGTGTTGTCCATTTCGGATGCGCAGTTCGCTCTTGATGCGTTTGTCACGCATCAGCTGATGGATCCTGACATTGACATCAAAAAGGAAATCGTCGTCGCCACAGTCGAAGAACCATTTGATGGTCCGCAGTTGCTCCACGGTGGCGTCATCGGCTTCTTCCACAAAACGGATGGCAGAGCAATCTTTGACAGCCTCGTTGAGGAGAAAGAACTTGTCATCGACACCCTCTTCGCGTCGCCATCCGCCGTCACTGTCGAGCCAGGCGCTCATGGCATACACCGATGAAAACAGGTCGGGGTGACGCTGTCCATATGCCGTGCAGCCGCCACCGCCCATCGACAGACCCATCACGGCACGATGCTGTTTGTCACCGCCGGCGCGGTATTTCGTTTCCACCTCGGGCATAAACTCCTGGAAGAAGAAATCCTCATAGGCCCATCCAGGCATGTTAAAATAGCCGTTCCAATATTCAAAGATATCCGGTCCGCCTGCATTGGGCATCACGATAACCATCTCGCAGGCCTCGCCCGACTCGATGAGTTCGTCGGCCACGGTCTGCATCTGACCTTTCTCGCGCCAGTCCGTATAGCCGCCATAGAGTCCGTGCAGAAGATAGACTACGGGATAGTGTTTGTCGCTCTTGTCAAATCCTTTCGGCAGATACACATTGTATTTAACTGTTGCTCCTAAAGTCTTGCTCTGGATGCTATCTGTGACGATCTTACCGGCCCAAGCCGTGGCGTTCAGGGCAAACAGCATCAATAGGCTAAGCCATAATGTCTTTTTCATATGTATTTCGTTTTAACTAGCGACAAAGGTAGTCTTTTTACTTAAATACGTATGCTTTCTCAGGGATTTCAGTGTTAAATCATACTCCTGTCCGGATGAAATGCCCTTCCTGTACAGCGGCAAAAGTCGCCACCGCACACACGGGGATGGCTGTCAGGTTGATGTCGACAGTTTTTATCGTCAGTGGAAGGACAAACAGCAAGAGTCCTGTCAGTTTGTTCGCTGTGGTGTGCATAAGCACCAGTTTTTTCTGATATACATAACCTGAAACAATGTTGATGACTTTTATCAAAGCAACCATGGTAACCAAAACCCATATCCAGATTCTCAATTCCGCAACAGGAAGAATCTTGATCAGACAAATTGAAACAAATACCAGATCCGCTATGCTGTCGAACTTCGCTCCAAAATCTGATGCCGTATTCGTTTTCCTTGCAATGAATCCATCAGCGATGTCGGTCATGCCGCAGATGATGTAAATGGCATAAAAAAGTGCGGAAAACACCGGCATGAACAGTAATACTATGGCTAGCAGCATTCTCGATGCCGTGAGGGTATTAGCCAAGTTTGCTTTGTCCTTCATTTTACCACAATTGTCCAGGCAGTTTTTTCTTTTCTTTTGGCGGAAACTGTTGGTCAAACATTTCGCAATTATTCTCATTGACAAAGTAACCCGATGGCGTAGCATACTCGCCCGTGATGCCGTTGAGATACCCAGGTCGTAGTTCTTTGCAAAGGAAGAAAGAGGCGTCTTCGCCTTCAGGCAGGCCATAATAGCGGATGCCGAAATGTGAGGCTTGGGTAAAACCGCTGTGTTTATAAAAATCGATATTGCCCTCGAAACAGATGGCGCCGAAACCCATTTCTGTAGCTTTGTCAAGCGCATAATCCAGCAAAGTCTTTCCATAGCCCTGACGTTTGTATTCGGGCGCAATGGCAAGTGGTCCAGCCGTTACAATCGGCCACCGTCTTCCGTCATCGCAACGGATGTCGTTGCGCATGAAAATGATTTGCCCCATGATTTTGCCCTCAATTTCCATCACTAGATTTAGTTCGGGAATGAAAGCAGGATCATCACGTAGGCAATGCATCACGTAGTGCTCCAGACATCCGGGACGGTAGACATTCCAAAATGACTCGCGGATGAGGTTTTCTACCTCTCGTTGCTCCTCTAGCCGTTCGTTTCTGATTTTGTATTCTTTCATGACATTGTAGATTAAAAGGATCGGTTGCAAAGAAATTACTTTCCCATATGGCCGACTTGAAAAACAATAATGTATCTATCTCAGTATCTATCTCACAATAATCTCATCGCAAAAGATCCAGCAAGGTTGTCCGACACCTCTATGCCACTCGGGATTGGTCAGGAGTGACTCGGCTTTCAGGCGGACAAAACGAGCATGTCTATTTATGTTTTTAAAGGCGAAAGTTTCTATTTGGCACTCTAACAAAGATTCCTTGTTTTCGTAGGCGTGACTGTCGACTTCGTGCCATTTTTCTCCATCATCCGAAAAGTAACAGGTCACGCGCTTGGGCACGAAGATCCAGGAGAGGGGATAAAGCAAAAAATCAGCACTGACTTCATGGATGGCTTGGGTGCTGTCGAGGTCGATGACGACATCCATGTTGTGACCTTGAAATCCGAGCCAGTTGTAGTTGTAATTCAAGAGCCCTAATTTTCCGTCAGTCAAGGCTTGGGGACCGCCCACATCGTAGAGTTTGCTCCATTCGGTGGAGCATGTTGCGGTTTTGCCCTTGGCCATGTTGTGCTGCATGGACTTGCTGATATAGTTGTCGATGTTAGACTTGAACTGCTCTGGTGTAGCTTTGGCTTCGTCTAGTTTTTTTACTCCCAGACGTTTGCAATCTTTCACAAAGTTGTCAAGCTTCTCCAGCATCTCGGGCTTGACGGATTTGTTCTCTTGTTCATCGTAGGCGAAATAAGAGAGTTCGGGCGAAATCTCGCTCAAGGAAAGGTCAAGAATGGCAAAGTCGAGTGACAACTCCAGAAGGCGCAGCCTGTCGTCGTATTCTGCTCGTTCTTCAGGTTTGAGATTGTCACATGGTGTGGTCTGCCAAGCCTTCTCGAAAAGCGTTTGGTAAAATTTGATCTTCTCGGGAGCCAGATAGCCGTCTTTGGCATGGATGGGATAGCCATATATGCTGAGCGTCTGCTTTGAGTCGAGCAAGGCCCGTTGCATGGTGTCGAAGTATTGCTTGATGTAAGGGGCACGGTTGACGCCATAGTGGGCATCCATGAATCGGTCGCGAAGGCTATCGGTGTCGATGTTTACGTCCCACAGCAGGTGGGCAATGAGGAAGGTGCGCCACTCATAGTTCTCGGTTACGTTCATGTTCGAGCCTTGCTCAAAGATCATCGGGATGCCGTGTTCATGGAAAAGCTGCAGATTGGGGCCGATGACATGCAGGTTTGGGAAGGGATCCATGAAATTGCGGAACTGCACCACATAGTCCCAAAGGAAGATGTTATCCGTCAAGGCTGTCCATCCTTCCATGTCACGCAGGAAGGAGGCATCGGCGGGGTTATCGGCGATGGGAAGCTGCCGCTGGCATTCGATAGAGCAAAACATGATGTTGACATTGTCAGCGGGCTTGATGCCTTTGGGAGGTCGTCGGGTCTGCTGATAGGCCAAGGTGGAGATTACCTTATCGGGAAAGCGCGCTGCCACTTGGTTGACGAAGTGCAAAAGTGTGCCCGAAAGACCGCCATAAAGGGAGTCGAGGCGTAGGCAGTCGGGACAGGTACACGACATCTCGTTGTCGTTCTGCGAGACGGACCAGATGTGTTTCTCGGGTTCTGCTTGCATCTGCATTTCCAGATTCTTGCAAAGCTCCTCCAACACCTCGGGATTGCTGAGGCAGAGCTGTCCATCACGCACCCTTCGCCCATTAAGGAGAGAAAACCATTCGGGGTGTTCCTCGAAATAGGTGTCGACAGGAATCAGGCGCTGAAACGTATGCACGAAAAGGCCCCAGTCCTGCCAGAAATCATCACGATTTTGGAGCTTATGCCAATCAGCATAACGCTGGTCCAAATTAGGGATGAGATGCAAAGTCTCGCGATAGCGGAACGAAGGATTCTGCAGGTCGTGAAGGTCCAGTTTGACCTCATTGGGAAGTTTGTCGAAATGGACGTGGTCTTGGCAGGTGTAGCTGCAACCAAGATACTTTTCCAATAGATGATAGGCGGCATAAAGCACCGATTTACCTTCATTTCCAATGAGATACAGATTCTCTCCCTCGGTGTGAAGAAGGAAACCGTCATCTTTGATTTCGCTGCCGTATTGTTGATAAAACGTTTCCGACAAGACGTTTCGCCCGATGGAAATGGCATGATTTCCGTGATAGTTCAAGTCGGTAATGATTTCATATTCGTGACCAAAAATCTGTTGAAGGAAGAAACTCAATTCAGCAGCGGCGGTAGAATCGATAGGAGTCGCTGCCTCGGGGAACACGATGGCATAATCATCGTTAGTAGAAAGAGTAACGGCGGATGGTGCCATCTCCCTGCAGGAGACAAAGATGCTGAAGGAAACCAGAAGAATGATAAGCCGTTTCATAGAGGTGACTCCTGTTTGTCATTATAGAAACCGATTGAGCAGCGCCAGCAAGTCAGCTTTTGACATGGCCCCGCTTTGGCGATAGAGCGTCTCTCCTTTACGGAAAAGCATGAGCGTAGGCACCGCCTGGATACCGAATATGGCAGCAGTATCCTGATGTTTGTCCACATCTACTTTCAAGATGCGAATACTATCGCCTAATGTCGCTTTCACCTGTTCCAATACGGGATGCATTGCTTTGCATGGCCCGCACCAGGTGGCGAAAAAGTCTACCAAAACGAGGCCTTCGCCTGCTATTGCTTCATTGAATGTTTCCATGAATTATTATTCTTTTGTTCATCAATGCCGTCCGTCAATCCTACACGCTATTGGCGCGTCAGGGTTTTCCACATGATACTCTGGGTGCCTCTGAAGCCATACTATGGCATAGGAGCAGGTGGCGGCGATCTTATTTCCGGCAGCAAGGATCGTGTCCACAGCCAGCTGCATCAGTTGTCCGGCTATTCCTTGTCCACGCAGGGAATCGTCCACATAGGTATGGTCAATCGTGGCCACACCTTCCTCTGTGGGGAATGTTATCTCGGCGATTACCCTACCGTTCTCATCATTGGCATAGATGCGATTTTTTTCTGTGATGTAATTCAAAGTTCAATATTTTTTTCGAATCTGAATGCTCCCTCAAACTTATCGTCCATTCTGGGATGTTCTGCCTCCCAAGTGCTGTCTTCGTCATGGTGCGACTGACAGAAAAACTCCACGGCATGGAAGCCACATTTGTTGATGTAGAAGTGGATGTTGCGTTTGTCGAAATAGGGCGTGATGGTTTCCCAAACTTTGGTTTCGGGATACAATGACTCGATGGCCTTCCATAGCGCTTGACCGATGCCGCGACTCTGCACGCCTCGCTTCACATAAAGGAAATCCAACTCGTTATGTTGCGTCTCCTTGTTGATGGTGACGATAGCCCCGCCAACCAATTCTCCTTCAACGATGGCTTCATAGGCGATAACTCCTTCCTCTGATAGATTTCTGTCGATGTCCTTCTCGGGAAGAATCTCACCTTCCACCGGACCCATCACGTCCTCTGCGCTACTTTGAAACGCCTCCTGCATGTCGTGTTTGAACCGCTTCACATTTTCCTCTCGAAGCGGAATGAGCTTGAATTCTTTCATGTCAACCCAGTTTTAAGCCGTCCTTGAAGGCTTCTCCAACACGCTTTGTGACTTGATAATAGCCATGCGTATAGGGGTCGAAGGTGATGGCTTGTAAGGCTTCCACATCCACCTTGCCGTCTTTCATCTTGTCGGCTTCGACAGAGGTTTGCAGCACCTTTCCGATGACGCCGAGGCCTGTGTCGTCGCTTTGATATTCAATGAATTCACATTCCATGGCGATAGGCAATTCGTTGATGATGGGTGCGTCAACCAGCTGCGACTTGGTGGCGGTCATGCCGCTTTTGGCAAACTTGTCCTTCACTTTCTTGCCAGAGACGACACCGAAATAGTCGGCCTCCACAACGTGGGCGGCATCGGCGACATGGACGACGAAACCCATGCGACGTTTGATGTTCTCCACGGTCTTGTGGGTTTCGGTGAGGTTGAGGGCCACACGATCGCGGTCGAGCATGGTGCCCCAAGCGGCGTTCATGACATCGATGGTGCCGTCTTCGTTATAGGTGGCGATAAGCAATACAGGCATCGGGAAAATGGCTTCAGTAACTTTGACAGGTTGTTTCATTTCGATGGATCTTAAAGAATTTCTACTTGTTTTTCAAAAAGTGTACAAAGGTACCAATAATTCTCCATATCCGAAACCAGTCCGAAAAACCACACGATAACTGTAGCAGCTATATCGGCCCAAAAACAGACGCCATAGTGGCGAGACGGAAGGTTCAAAACCAGCATAAACCCACCAACCCAAAAAACCAGCGGCGAGATAAATCAGCAAAATGGAGAGAAAGCTTTTCGTACGGGATTGTTTGAGAGAACTGATAGAAAATATGGCTTTTTATATCTCAGTATCAAATGTATAGCACCCGGTGTTTTCGCGGTTTTTTAATAATCGGAAATGGAAAGTATCGGCCTCTTTTTTGTTTAAAATCCAAATAATCCTGTCCAAAATCCGCTTCCAGACGTTTCTCCTCAGAACGGACTTGAAGGGACAGCAACAGCACTTGCAAAAATGATTCTTATTGCAAAAATATTGAAAAAACGGCAAACATCAAACAAGGCGTTACATCCCTCAACAAAGCACGCTGCTTATTGCCATCGATAGTTTTTGGGATTCGTTTTTACTAATGGCAGAAAAAACCTATTTTTGCAATGAATATGGACTGCAGAACCGATTAAATCATCGTTGAATAACATCCAAAACAATAAAAACAAATGAAAAAACTAATTCTTGCTTTGTTGTGTCTGTTATCAGCAACGACAACTTATGCCCAAAACGGTCTGAATGGGACTTGGTTCAATAAGGAAACAGATACCCAAAAGGAAGATGACAAAGAAATAAGATTTACTTCATCAACAACTTTTAATTTCGACGGTAAGGCCTATACCCAAACCAGCACCATCGAGGTGGACATGAGCTTTTCCGGAAAAGATGATGATGGGGCCCCCGTCAATGGCCATATTCACATTAAGACAGAAGCCTCCACAGAAGGCCAATTGGAACAAAACGGCAAAATGCTAACTCTTACCCCTGGCAAAAAACCAAAAGTGGAAGTGAAATCTGAAATAGAAGGAGTGCCTGGCGGCGCTCTGGTGAAAACCATGCTAACCAATGAGTTGAAAAAAGAGTTAAAGTCTATGTTGAAGAAAACACAGACGTATAAACTGATTTCATTAAACGACACTAAAATGATTCTTGTAAAAAATCTCTCAGAAAAAGAGATTAAAGATGGGGCTAAAACAGAAGAAAAAACCTTTATCAGAAAGAAATAATACTCCAATATGGACAAGAGTGAAAAAAGAAATGACAGAAAGGGATGGTTTAAAGCCTTTCTTAGTGGTTTTCTGGCTACCGTACTTGGCATCGTGTTGACTTTTGGCACCACCAGGCTGATCGAAAACAAACGCGAAAAAGAAATGGCAAGAATGATCGTCAAGAGCGATGTCATGAATCTGATTAGCGCGAGAAATTATATCAAAAGCGGTTATGAATACCTATCGATGATAGACTCGCTGAATGAAACCTGTGTCAATCATTATAAAGAATATCGCAACCTCGATGCGCTTCCTGACACCGTTGTAGGTGGTTTTTACGGCAACATCACCAACACCAGCATTGCCAGCGCTACGCCTTCGGTGTGGCTATCCGATGGAAAAGACGACCTGTTGCAGCGCGTTTTAGGCGATATGGATTACACGGTTTTCATTACCGATGCCAAGATGCATACGCTGTTTTTTGACGATTTTTTGACCGTGGTCAAAAAGGATATAGATATCATCAGCGATAAGCTGTTCTATAATGTGCCAAAAAAAACGGATACGGGTGCCACCTTGTATGAGGCCGCCTCGTTGATCATGGAAGAACCGCAATTCTACGTATACCGGTTTCACATGAAACGATTTCTTCAAAACGATTATGATTTCTACATGGAAGAGATAGAAAACGACATCGCCACCATTGAGAACTACATTGATCAATCAAAGCTTTTCGCGCAACCTATTGACGAAATCATCCAAGAAGAAGAAAAATCACAGGAAGAGAAAAACTGAACCGTCGAATGCAACAAAAATTGGAAAAACTGTAAGGTCGTAAATCGATTTTATCTATTTTTGCATGAAATTTCATACAAATCATACTTATCATGCAAAAAGAAAAAGGAAAGTATATCTTCGGCATCGTCAAAGTGGGCGAGCGAGGACAAATCGTGATTCCGGCAGAGGCACGGAAGGTGTTCGACATCAAGGCGGGTGACGCATTGTTGATTCTTGGCGACACAAATAAAGGCGGCATGGCCATCGTCAAGACCGACATTATCCAACCCAACATCAACCAAATCATGGAGGACAAAAAATGAGAAAGCATTGGATGGACAACCTGAGATGGTTCACCGTGGTGTTGGTACTCATCTATCATGTGTTTTATTTTTATAACAACAAGGGCGTTTTTGGCGGCATTGGCGGCTTTGTGGAGGACCCGAAGGCCCAACCGCAGGATGTGGTGATGTACATCCTCTATCCATGGTTCATGATGCTGCTTTTCCTCGTGGCGGGCATCAGTGCCAGGTATGCCTTGGAAAAACAAAGCAATAGGGAATTCATTGCCTCACGAACCCGTAAGTTGTTGGTGCCAGCGACGATTGGCCTGCTTGTTTTCCATTGGATGACGGGCTATTTCAACACCCATGTTGCAGGCAACGATGTTTTGCTCAATGTACCGCAACCCGTGAAGTTTTTCTTATGGGCATTCAGTGGCATCGGCCCTTTGTGGTTCATACAGGATTTATGGCTGTTCTCTTTGTTGATCGTATTGGTAAAGCTGATAGACCGCCAAGATCGTTTTTGGCAATGGTGCGGCAAAATCAATATGATAGGAATCATCCTATTGGGCGTCCTTGTTTATTTGGGGCAACAGACCCTGATCATGAATCCGCGACCCGAATCGGCAGATGGCTTGCTCAACTTATACAAACCTTTGGCTTATCTCGTTCCTTTCCTAATGGGCTATCTTGTATTTTCTCACGAACAAGTTCAGGAAAAAGTCGCCCAGTTGCATCTCCCGATGCTGATGGCTGCCATCGCTGCGGGCATAGCCTTGATAGCCACTACTTGGGGCGAGAACAACACGTCTCCGCAATACCTTAGTGGTTGGCTCAATAACCTCTACGCCTGGCTGATGATGCTGGCCATGATGGGATGTTTCAAGGCCTGGTTTGACCGTACCAACCGATTTGCAGATTATATGACGCGTTCCAGTTTCGGCATTTATTTGGTGCATTATCTGGTTGTCGCCTCGTTGGGATACATGATGAAGACCTATACCGCTCTGCCGCCTTTTGCCATGTATGTCATCCTATTCGTGGCCGTGCTCCTGCTCAGTCCGTTGATCTATGAAATTGTCAGGCGTATTCCTTTTGTGCGTTGGTGTGTGCTGGGAATAAAAAAGGACAGAAAACAATCAAAAAACAATGGATAACCCAAACTTGACATTTCGCCCCATGCGGCGTTTTAAACAACAGGCAACGGCTGAAGAATGTCGTGCCATTCTTCAATCGGCACAACGTGGATTTTTGGCTGTCCACGGCGAAGGCGGCTATCCCTATGCCTTGCCCATCAATTTTGCATATCACGAAGACAAAGTCTGGTTCCATTGCGCTATGGAAGGCCATAAGCTGGATGCCATACGCACCCATGACAAGGTGTGTTTCACCGTGTTGAACGAGGGTTTTCGCAACGAAGGCGAATGGTGGAACAATTTCACCAGCGTGATCTGTTTCGGGCGCCTCCGTGTGGTGGACGACGACCAGCTGAAAGACAAGATGCTGCGTGTCATCGGCAACAAGTATTTTCCGGAAGGCTACGACATAGAGCACGACATTGAGAAAAACGCTCCGCGCGCGCTCATCCTTGAAATGAGTATTGAGCATATGACGGGAAAAAAGGTAAGGGAAAAATGAGAAAAACCAACATTTCTAACATTTCCTTACCTTTGTTCCGTTAAATCGCTCCGAAAATGACACAAGCACTCTTCCTTCTATTCTACCTGCTCTTCCCCGCTTTGATCATCTATCTCTGCAAACGCAGCAAAGCCTTGGGCAAAGTAGGAGAGATTCTTTTGCTTTACGCCATTGGCATCGTCATAGCCAACACTTTGATTTTCCCATTGGGGTTGCAAGACCAGGTGGCAGGCATCCAGGGTGCGCTGACGAGCGTTACCATCCTGCTGGCCATCCCGATGATTCTTTTCGGATGTGATTTTCGAAACTGGCCTCTGAAAAACGCTGCCATCGCCCTATTGATCGGAGTCGTTGCCGTGATAACGACCGACATAGGAGGCTATTTCATTTTTAGGGGCCATCATCCCGAGATTAAATCCGTTGCCAGTCTCCTCATGGGCGTCTACACGGGCGGCACACCCAATCTGGCATCCATCAAACTGGCCCTCGGCATCGACGAAACGACTTATGTCCTCGTCAACACATTCGATATGCTCGTCAGTTTCCTGTATCTGGTCTTCTTGATGAGTGTCGGCATACGGCTCTTCCGCCGTTGGCTGCCTCTCGGCAAAAAACAAGAATCAGGTGAAGAAACAGCGGTTAGCAATGCCATTTCCGATGCTTCTCAAACCTATAAAGGCATCTTTACAAAAAAACACTTCGGAAGGACTTTGGCGGCGTTCGGCCTCTCTGTCGGCATTGTCGGACTGAGTATGGGCATCAGCTATCTTATCGCCCATAAAATCGACAACATGCTCATCCTGATCCTTTCGCTTACCACCCTGTCCATCTTGGTCTCGTTCACCCCTATCGTCCGCAAAATGGAAAAAAGCTACGATGCAGGAATGTACCTGGTGCTGATCTTCAGCCTTGTGGTAGCCTCTATGGTCGATGTCACCGCCATCGATTACCGGGCCAGCCTGAGCATCATCCTCTATATCGCCTTTGTGATCTTCTGTTCGCTTTTCCTGTCCGTTTTGTTGGCCAAGATCTTCAAAGTGGATGCCGACACTATGGTCATCGCCTCGGTCGCGCTCATCAATTCTCCCCTTTTCGTGCCGATGATTGCCGAATCGATGAAAAACCGCAAAGTCATCCTGACTGGCATCACCATCGGAGTCATCGGTTATGCCATAGGAAATTATCTCGGAATTTTTGTGTCTGGAATATTACCGTAGACGGGTTATCCTGCCTTGCTGTTCCACAGGAACACATCTACTGCTGTTGGCCTGTAGGCAGAACATGATGTCATCAGAAAATCCCAAGACCTTAAGCCTTTTTACATGAAAACAGTCGGATAGGCTATCCATAAGACGCTCTGCACTATGGCGATAGAAACGCTCCAGCAAGATGCCATAATCGTCCGTTTCTATTGCAGCCTTTTCTTTTAGCAGATGCAACAAGTAACCGGCACAGAGACCGTCATCCAAAGAGAAGTTGCCTTCCGTACCCGCACAAACGATGACGACATCTTTGTCTTCCCTAATGAGGATTTCTGCAACGGCAGCAGCATTTCTCAGGCATGCCAAAACGATTTTGGCAGCGCTCTTCACGCTCTGGATGGCTTGTGTGCCGTTGGTCGTAGTGAGGATGACATCCTTGCTTTCGACGGTTTTCGGTTTGTATTCCAATGGCGAATTGCCCAAATCGAAACCCTCAATCTTTACTGCATGACGTTCTCCTCCACGAAGGGTTTTCTTTGGATCGGAAGCGGCATAAAGGCTTTGGGCTTCTTCCACGGTTTCCACAGGAATAACGCTATTAGCGCCATTTTCAAGGGCTGTCGTAATGACAGAGGTAGCCCTAAGGACATCGATGACGACTGCAATATGGCCGTCAAAGTCGATGTCCTTAGCTTGATTAGCGGTATTGACTACCTTGATTTTCAAAATAGTGAAGAATCAGATTCCCAACGAAATGTTCAGACCCTGCGCCGTCTTCACAATATCGCTGTCGATGGTGACCAGGTTAGGTTTCACGATGGCTTCTTTCAGGGGCACGTTGACAACGTTCGGGTGATGGTAGGCCACCATCTGGCCGAACTGTCCTTTCAGCACCATCTCGAACGCTTTCACGCCAAATTCAGCGGAGAGCACGCGGTCGTAGGCGATCGGCACACCACCACGCTGCAGATGGCCAAGAGTGGTCTCACGCATATCATGAGTGAAGCCCGCGGCCTTCATCTCTTCGATGAAACGACGACCGATGCCGCCCAACTTCTTGTTTTCGTAACCCACTTCCTTGCTGATTTCAAAGACTTGCTGTCCGTCTTTCGGACGGGCGCCTTCCGAAGCCACTACTACGGCAAAACCACGATCGTGATGGAAACGCTGTTCGAGCCTTTCTTTCACCACGTTGATGTCATAAGGAAATTCGGGCAATAAGCAGACCTCGGCACCGCCCGCTATGGCTGAATGCAAGGCAATCCAACCGGCATCGCGACCCATGACTTCGAGCACGAAGACGCGGTTGTGCGAAGCTGCCGTTGTCACAAGCTTATCCACAGCCTCTGTGGCAATCTGCACTGCTGTCTGGAAACCGAAGGTGCATTCCGTCGATGAAAGGTCGTTGTCGATGGTCTTCGGCACTCCGATGATGTTCAATCCCTTCTCATAGAGTCGCTGCGAGATGCGTTGCGAGCCGTCACCGCCAATACTGATGACGGCGTCGATGCCCATGTATTGCATTTTACGGAGCATCTCGTCGGAACGGTCAACCGAAGTCCAAGTGCCGTCGGGGTTCTTTACGGGCCAGTTGAACGGGCCGCCTTTGTTGGTGGTCTCGATGATGGTGCCGCCACGGAAGTGGATGCCACGAACGGATTCTGGTGTCAGCCTGACAACTTCGGTAGGCTCCCAAAGGATGCCGTTATAGGCTTGTATGCTGCCAAGAACCTCCCAGTCTATCTCTTGAGAAGCTCTTTTCACGATGGCGCGAATCACGGCATTCAGTCCAGGGCAATCGCCACCACCAGTTAATACGAGTAGTCTTTTCATTATTAAGTTTTTTTAGTCGTCATTAAGACTTGAGATTCAACGCAATCTGCAACTCATCCAGCTGTTCTTGTGAAATCGGCGAAGGTGAGCCGCTCATCACGTCACGACCGGCGTTGTTCTTTGGGAAGGCGATGAAGTCGCGGATGCTGTCGGCACCACCAAACAGCGAGCAGAGACGGTCGAAACCGAAGGCCAGACCAGCATGAGGCGGAGCACCATACTCGAACGCGCCCATCAGGAAGCCAAACTGCTCCTGAGCCTTCTCATCGGTGAAGCCGAGGGTATGGAACATCTTGTTCTGCAACACGCGGTCGTGGATACGGATGGAACCGCCACCCACCTCGACGCCATTCATCACGATGTCGTAAGCATTGGCGCGAATCTCACCCCACTTCGACGGATCGTCGAGTAAGGCCTCGTCTTCGGGCTTAGGAGCCGTGAAAGGATGGTGCATGGCATAGTAGCGTTGCGTCTCCTCGTCCCATTCCAACAGCGGGAAGTCGATCACCCACAGCGGCGCATAGACATCGGGGTTGCGCAAGCCGAGCTGGTTGCCCATCTCAAGGCGTAAAGCGTTGAGTTGGACCCGGGTCTTCATGGCATCGCCACACAGGATGAACATCAGGTCGCCAGGCTTGGCACCGAACTTCTCAGCCACAAGTTTGAGATCGTCAGGGGTGTAGAACTTATCGACAGACGACTTGAAAGTGCCATCGGTGTTGTACTTGACATAGACCATGCCACCGGCACCCACCTGCGGGCGTTTCACGAATTCGGTCAGACCATCCAGTTGCTTGCGGGTGTATTCCGAACAGCCTTCGGCACAGATGCCGACAACGAGTTCAGCATTATCGAACAGGCTAAAGCCTTTGCCTTTCACCACGTCGTTGAGTTCGACAAACTTCATTCCGAAACGGATATCGGGTTTGTCGCTGCCGTAGTATTTCATGGCATCGTGCCAGGTCATGCGCGGGAACTGGCCAAACTCAAGGCCTTTCACTTCCTTGAATAGGTGCTTGGCAAGTCCTTCAAAGGTCTGCAGCACGTCTTCCTGTTCCACGAACGACATCTCGCAGTCGATTTGCGTAAACTCCGGCTGACGGTCGGCACGAAGGTCTTCGTCGCGGAAGCAACGCACAATCTGGAAATAACGGTCGAAACCTGCCACCATCAGCAACTGCTTGTATTGTTGAGGACTCTGTGGCAAAGCGTAGAACTCGCCAGGGTTCATGCGTGAAGGCACCACGAAGTCGCGAGCGCCTTCAGGCGTCGACTTGATCATGAAAGGCGTTTCAATCTCAAGGAAATTCTTTTCGTTCAGATAATTACGCACCAAGATAGCCATGCGGTGACGCAACTCGAGGTTCTTACGGACGGGATTGCGGCGCAGGTCGAGGTAACGGTATTTCATACGAAGGTCATCGCCACCGTCACTCACGTCTTCGATGGTAAACGGAGGTACCTTGCTGGCGTTCAACAGCTTGAATTCCGACACGCGCAGTTCGATCTCGCCCGTCGGCATATTGGGATTCTTGGATTCGCGTTCGATGACGGTTCCTTTAGCCTGGATGACATATTCACGGCCGAAGGTACGGGCCTGTTCCATCAGTTTCGGGTCGCTGACCCCATCCTGTAAAAAAAGCTGGGTGATGCCATAACGGTCGCGGAGGTCGATCCAAACGAGAGAGCCTTTGTCGCGCACGCGCTGCACCCATCCTGCCAATGTCACTTCCTTGCCTGCATCGGCAAGACGAAGTTCGCCACAAGTATGTGTTCTATACATAACGATTCTAATATTTTAAACAAACTGCAAAGATAAAAACTAATCTCGGATTGCCGAAGAACTAAAACGGAAAAAATAACTACCTTTGCGCCATGCTTCGCAAACTGAAATATGGTTTTTTGTGTATAGGGGTGATCGTCACGGCCTTGCTTTTGCAATGTTGCGCCAATATGGTCACGCCTAGCGGCGGTGCAAAGGACACCAAGCCCCCCGTCGTGACGGAAGCCGTCCCCGAGAACAACAGCCTCAATTTCAGCGGAAAAAAAATCGAGATTACCTTCGACGAATTCGTTACCCTGGAGAATGCCAACCAGAATGTGCTCATCTCTCCCCCACTCGCCACCAAACCTGACATCAAACTCAGTGGCAAGACCGTCGTCATCCGATTCAAGGAACCTCTGAAACCCAACACAACCTATTCCATCAACTTCGGCAATGCCATCAAGGATTTGCACGAAGGCAATCTCTTCCAAAACTATCTCTATACCTTCTCGACCGGAAACGCACTTGACTCTTTATCGATGGCGGGAACGGTCCTGAATGCCCTGGATAAGAAACCTGTCAACGAGGCTTTAGTCGGTCTTTACGCCGACCATGGCCAAGACACCGACACGTTGCCTTGCAGCTTGGTTCCTGACTACATTACCAAAACCGACAAGGATGGTAAGTTCCATTTCTCCGGCCTTGCCGATAAAAAATATCTGGTCTTCGCCCTCAAGGACGCCAACTCAAACCTATACTATGACCTGCCCAACGAAGAGGTGGCGTTTATAGACAGTCTCGTCCCGGCCGTTTACGAGAAATATCAACCTAAAAAGGCTCGAACTGCTACTGACAGCATCGTTTCCGACAGTCTGCCCGCCGACGCAGCTACGGAGGTGGAACGCTCATTCGACATGAAGGCGATGAACCTCACCCTATATATGTTTGTCGAGGAAGACACCACGCAGATGCTATTGGAAAAGAAACTCATTGAAGAAGGTTTGTTGCGTTTTGTGTTTCGTCAGCCTGCACAAGAGGTGAGCATAGAGACGCCTGAAATCCTCCCCGACGCTTTCCAAATTGTAAGAGTGCCTTCGCTTGCATTTGATACGGTTCAATGGTATTTCACGCCCAATATCAAGGACAGCCTTTGGATACAGGTAAATTACAATACACTCATCCACGACTCCACCCGCTATTCCTTAGTCTACAAAGACCCGAGACGACAGAACAGAAGAAACGTAGAACCTGAGACGTTGAAAGCCTCATACAATACTACCAACAACATCCTTCTACCTGAAAAAGAGTTTACCATACGGTTTTCAGAACCCGTTGTAAGCATCCACATGCCTGACTCCGCTTATCTTATTGAGGGAAAAGACACCCTGTGGAATCATCTGGAATTTGAAAAGGCTGACGAGTTCGGGTTTCTCTACCGTCTGAAAAACAAGATACTGCATGACGTTAATTATGTCATCAACATCCCTGATTCCGTTTTCTTTGGCATCAGAGGACGTACCAACGGCAATATGATCACCCGTTTCCATAGGGCTAAAGACGAAGAATACGGAAACATCTTCATCACGGTCAATCTGCCACAAGGACTGCCCCAAGCCGTCGTACAGCTGATCGGTTCCAACAATGCGGTTATCGACACGCAGGTCGTCACCGAAAGCCGTGAACTCGAGTTCTGGTATCTCATGCCGGGCAAATACAGGCTCAAAGCCATCTATGATACCGATGCCAATGGCAAATGGAGCACTGGCAACTATCACCGTCATGCCCTCCCGGAAACCATCGTTGACTACAAAGATGAACTTGACCTGAAAGCGGGTTGGGATATCGACCTGGATACGCCTTGGGACTTGTAAATATTTAGTAAAATCAACACTTTCCGTTATTTCAACAATTTTATTATTGTTATCATTTAGTCAACGTATTAAAGATTATTTATGCAAATGTAAAAAATATCGTTCACGATATAAATATTATTTCTAATTTTGCATCGTAAACGACATAAAAACGAGTTCGACAATTACAAATAATCAAAAAAGTATTCATCATAAAAAGTAACATCATAGACAAACAAAAAAGCATCAACGCACTGCAATTCTTCATCACTGCATTATCCAACCAGGCCTTCGGTCACAAACTGCAAGGCAAGATCTTCGCTGACCAGGGTTTCGACAAACTCGGTGAGAAATACACGGGTCATCACGACGAAGAGATGGGCTGGGTCGACAAATTCATTGGCCGTCTCCTTGACCTCGGCGGCGAACTCAAACATGAAGACAGAAAAGGTGAAGCGCTCATTGCTGACCCATGCGAATACATCCAGGCTGACCTGAAAGTCTCCGTCGACGGCATCGAACTTCTGCGCAAATGCATGAACGAACTCCGCGAAGACGACACCACCTACGACATCATGAAGGAATACCTGAAAGATGAAGAGGAAGACATGTACTGGAGCGAACAACAGATTGCCTTGATTGAAAAGATCGGCTATCAGAACTGGCTCATGAAACAAATGTAAAATGGGCGGAGGACTGAAGACTGAGAACTTAATCCATTTCAAATAACAACCAAATGAAAAGCTATCTAACCGGTATCGTCGCCGTCCTCCTTATGATGACGGCCTGTGCCCAAACGAACAAAAACGACAAAAACGACAAAGCAATGGCAAAGATCTATGAATTCAAGGCCTTAAACAACAAAGGCGAGGAAGTGGCCCTTTCACAGTATGAAGGCAAAGTCCTCATGATCGTCAACACCGCCAGCAAGTGCGGATTTACTCCACAATACGACGGCCTGGAAGCCCTCTATAAGAAATATGCCGACCAGGGACTCGTTATCCTCGGCTTCCCTTGCGACCAGTTCAAGCATCAGGAACCCGGTAGCGACGAAGAGATTGCCGAGTTCTGCCGCCTCAACTATGGTGTCACCTTCCCAATCATGAAGAAAGTCGATGTCTATGGCGAGAACGCCGATCCTATCTTCACCTACCTCACCCAACAGGTGCCTGACGAAGAAGTCAAGGGTCTGCAAGCCAAAGTCACCATGAAAATGGTCGACAGCATCAGCAAAGCCGATGGTCGTGGTGAAGGCGACATCCGCTGGAACTTCACCAAGTTCCTCATCTCACGCGATGGCAATAGCATCAAGCGTTTCCCTCCGACCACCACGCCTGAGCAACTGGACGCCGAAGTGGCCGCCATGCTCAAATAAGAACCGCTATGCACGAACAACTGAAACTAGACAATCAGCTCTGCTTTAGGTTCTACACCGTGTCGAGGCTCATCACGCAGGCCTACTATCCCTTGCTGAAGGGCCTCGACCTTACCTATCCGCAGTACCTCGTCATGATGGTGCTTTGGGAACAGGACCGGCAACCCGTCAACGACATCGCCAAAAGGCTGATGCTCAACACCAACACCATCACGCCCTTGCTCAAACGCCTTGAGACGGAAGGCTTTGTCCTGCGGGAAAAAGGTAAAAAAGACGCCCGACAAGTCATTGTCTCCCTCACCAAAAAAGGCAAACAGATGGAACAAAAGGCAGCCTGCGTCCCTACTGAAATGGCAAAGACATTCACTTGTAATGATTTGCTATGCACCCCTGAAGAGGTAAAAGACATTGCCGGACTGCTCGACACCATGATAGCAGCCCTGCGCAACCAAGAAGAGGCGACCGAATGAGGCCGCCTCATCTGTTTTTATAAAAGCGTTTGCTATTTCACAAACAAGGAAGTGAACCCGAATTTGTTCACATCAAACAGGCCCTTGTCGCTCAGTTTAAGCTCCGGGATAACCAACAAAGGCATAAAGGCCAAGGTCATGAAAGGTGCATCGAGTTTAGTGCCCAGACGATGTGCCAACGCATCGGCATGTTCGTAGGCCGCCGCCACCCGATAGCCGTCACGCGTACTCATCAGACCCGCCACCGGCAAAGCCAGGGAGACGATTTCCTCCGCACTGGAAGTGACCACCCCTCCCCTATTTTCAATCAAAATATTGATGGCCCTGACCAAATCGTCATCCGTAACGCCAACCGCCACGAGATTATGGCTGTCGTGTGCCACGCTCGAGGCGATGGCACCATGCTTTAGGCCGAAATTATGGATAAAGGCGATGGCAGGCTTCGCTTTCTGGTAACGGTTGATCACCACAAGCTTTAATAAATCACGATCGGTGTCCGAAACCACCAATCCCTCTTCCACTTTGGGACGGGTGGTCAGCACACGGGTAAGCAGTTCCTTGTTCATGCAGTCTATGACGCGGATTTCGCCCCCTTCGTCATGCACGGCCAACGACTTTTTATCAATAGGATCGCAGACAAAAATGTTGGGTTCCGTCGAAGGCTGCGACTCGATTAGCGTGACGCCATTTTCCGCCACACATTCGCCTTTGATATAGGTCTTAAGGACATTTACCTCTTCGAGATTGTCGACAATGATGAAATCCGCATCGTCACCTTCTTGAAGCAGACCGACATTCAGTTTATAGTGTTTAATGGTGTTCAAAGAAGCGGCACGCAACACATCTATGACATCATAACCGAGTGTCAAAGAGCGTTGCACCAGCTGATTGATATGGCCTTTCGCCAATTCGTCAGGATGCTTGTCGTCGGAACAAAACATCAGCATCTCTGGATGGGTCCCCATCAAAGGAATCAAGGCATTAAAATTCTTGGCGGCACTCCCTTCGCGGATGAGGATTTTCATACCCAAGTTGACCTTCTCCTCGCCTTCCGACAAGGTGGAGCATTCATGGTCGGTGGAAATACCAGCCTCCACATATTTCTTCAATCCTTCACCCGAAAGGCCTGGGGCATGGCCGTCGACAGGCTTGTTCGCTTTTGCCGAAAAGGCAATCTTCCGGAGGATTTCCGGATCATCAGCCAAGACACCAGGAAAGTTCATCATCTCGGAAAGGTAATAGATGTCGTCCATCTTCATCAGCGTACCGATCGCCTTGGCATTGAGGGTGGCGCCAGAAGTCTCGAAGGCAGTGGCAGGAACGCAGCTCGGGGCACCGAAGAAAAACTTGAAAGGCACCTGTTTGCCATTGGCGATCATAAATTTGACCCCCTTCATACCCAACACGTTGGCAATCTCGTGTGGGTCGCTCACCGTAGCCACCGTGCCATGCACTACCGCCAGACGGGCGAACTCGGAAGGCACCAGCATGGAACTCTCCACATGGACATGAGCGTCGACGAAACCAGGCATGATATACTGTGTCTCTTGCGTTTTTCCTTCTTGGACGGAGACTATCTTGCCCTCCTCAATCGTCACGGTGCCGGGAAAAATCCTGGAGGCAATCAGATCGACTATCTGCCCGCTGACAGTAAAAGAACTCTTCATACGCATCTCACATTAGACAAGCAAAAATAAGGATTTCAACCTATGAAACAGTCAAAAACCTTTTTATCTTTGCCAAAAATTTGTTCCTATGTCAGAAGAAGCCCTTTACCCCATCATCACCTTGAAAAGAGGCAAAGAAGTTGCCATTCGCCGTTTCCATCCCTGGGTTTTTTCCGGGGCTATAGAAAAAGCCGATGAAGGTCTGCATGCCGGCGACACCGTCACGGTTACCGACATCGACGGCAACATCCTTGGAACAGGTTTCTGCGAGGCGGACAGCATCGCCGTAAAGATGCTCTGTTTCGAAAACCGCAAGATTGACGAATGGTTTTTCCTAGACCGCATTGGTAAGGCTTTTGGGATCCGTCGCGCTATGGGTCTCACCGACAATCCCCACACCAACTGCTATCGTCTCATCCATTCTGAAGGAGACGGCCTGGCGGGTCTTATCATCGACATCTACGGAAAAACCGCTGTCGTACAGGCCCAGTCGGAGGGCATGTGTCTCCATCTGAAAGAGATCGCACGTGCCTTGAAACTTCAACCCGACCTCAAACTGGAAGCAGTGTACAACAAGAGCTCCGAAGCCATGCAACGCATGGGCAAGGAAGACCTCATAGAAGACGGTTACCTGCTTGGTGATAAAACGGAAGACTTCGTACTCGAAAACGACAGCAAGTTCATCGTGGACTGGGAAAACGGACAAAAGACAGGCTTCTTCCTCGACCAGCGGGAACATCGTGAGATGGTAAGGAAAATGGCCAAAGACAAACGGGTGCTCAACGCTTTCTCCTACACGGGAGGTTTCTCTGTCACCGCACTGAAAGGCGGTGCCAAAAGCGTCGTCACCGTCGACGCCTCCAAACGTGCCATCGCCGCCGCCGAAGCCAATCTGGAGCTCAACGGCTTCAGCAAAGAAGACAACCCCTGTCTCGTCGCCGACATGAAAGAGTATCTGCAAGAAATGAAACCCGACAGCTTCGACCTCATCATCCTCGATCCACCCGCCTTTGCCAAACGGCATCAAGACCGACACAAGGGGCTGCAGGGCTATCGTTATATTAATGAAGAGGCCATCCGAAAAATTGCCAAAGGCGGCATCATCTTTACCTTCAGCTGCTCTCAGGCCGTCGACAGAGGCACCTTCCAAGGCATCGTCACCGCTGCCGCCATCGAGGCCAAACGTAATGTCAGGATCATCGACCAGCTCTCACAGCCCGACGACCATCCCATCAACATCTTTCACCCTGAAGGCGCATACCTAAAGGGATTGGTGCTGTATGTAGAATAAAGAATTAAGGAATTCTGCCGTTTAAAAGGGAACCTTTTTTGAAAGGTGCCTTTTGACTGCTCTGCCTCTTGAAAGGAATGTCGGAAAGCCTGCGCAAAAAAGCACGCTCCACATCGTCCTGATTGTATTCATTTACATACGTGAAAGAATCGTCCTCAAGGTTTTCGATGAGCAGGCGGAAAGTGTGCACGTAATCCATATTCAGATACAAAGAAGAGGACCTTTCATCATAGGAATAACTGAAGGTGTTTATCAAGGTCGTATCGGGACAGATGATAATCTGTTCATAAACTTGCGTTTGTTCGTTATAATCCAGCCAAAGCGTGTCTTGACTGCGGTCGCGCATCTCACCCGTCATGTCCTCCCTGAAGATCAAGTCGATCCCGTTTAACGAATCACCTGGCGTCATCAGATACGTCCTCAAAGAAGACTCGATGGGATTGCCTGCATAGTCGATGTTGTAGTATTCGATCTTCTCCACTCCCCAAGAGCCCACAAAGGGATTCTTTTCGTCTTCGGGTCCTTCTGGTTGTACGGGGTCGTCAGGCTTGCAGGAAAACATCATCAGAAGCAGCGAGAACAATACAAAACTCAAACGTGTCCTATTCATTTTCATAGCATTTTAATCGTAAATCACCTTTAAAAAAAAACGTTCATAGAAGGGGTTAGGTTCCGAAATCTCATTTTTCCATGAAACAATCAGACAAGTGTCGTTTAATGTCTCAACTTGAAACTCGGCATAGTTTTCATCAAGATAAACGGTGCCATATAAAGCATAAAGCCATGCCTCACCCTGAATGGATATCACCTGTCGGTCAGCATCATACTGGTAATCGCAAGTGAATGTGTTAATAAAGGCTGGGCTTTCGTTCAAAATCAGCTTTCCTGTACCATCTGAATAAAAGAAGACCTCATATCCATGGCCGACGCCCACCTCATAATGAAGGGTGTCCCGGTAATTAACGAGTCCAAGGCTGTCTGTCTCCCAACGGACATACGTCTCACATCCCCAATGATTTACAATCGGAGAAACCACCTTCTCTTTATGACAGGATGCAAATAGAAGCAGAAAAAGGAGGAAGGCTAAATACCAGTTGTTGTTTGTATCTTTCATAAAAGCAATAGTATGCAAAAATAAGGATTTCCAAATACCGCACCAAAAATTCCATTTTTGAACCCAGTTTTTTGTACCTTTGTGGCAAGAATAATGGTCATGAAAAGAAAAAACGTCCTACTTCTACTCTTCTTTTGCTATCGCGCTTTGGGGCTTTTTGCCCAGGACACTATCACTATGATGCAATACAATCTGTTGTATTATGGCAATTATAACAGCGGGTTTGCCGATTGCTACGAGACCAACAACAACACCCAGACCAAAGATGAACACATCCGTACTGTTTTGGCATATGTTCAGCCCGACATCTTGACCGTCAATGAATTTGGTGCCACTCAGGCCCTCACTAACAGCTTTCTGCAGCACAATCTCAATATCAACGGAGTGAATTACTGGCAAACGGACAATTTAATCAATTACGCCAGCTCTGAAATTGTGAACCACATCTTTTACAACTCCAATAAATTTGGCTTGAAACGGCATGTCGCATTACGTACCTCTCCAAGAGACAGCGACATATACGAACTCTATTGCAAGACGCCCTGTCTTACAGCTGGTGATACCATCAAACTGGTCTGCATCGTCACCCATCTTAAGGCCGGTAAGGGCTATGAAAGTTCAAGAAGAGCATGCCTGCAAACCATCATGGATTTTATTTGGGACCATTACCCAGAAGACAATGTGCTGATTATGGGTGACTTCAATATGTATGGAGCTTCCGAAACCGGTTATCAGCTGCTTACCAGGACTTATTCTCATCCTGATATCTGTTTTGTCGATCCGCTCGGTACAGCTGGCGTCGGCGAATGGAGTGAAAATGGCGCCTATGCCCCCTACCACACGCAAGCCACGCATAGATATAGCGATGAATGTTTCTCTTCCGGCGGATTAGACGACCGTTTCGATTTTATCCTGATGGCAGACGAAATCAAATTCGGTTACCGAAATATCCGCTATGTCACCAACTCCTATAAAGCCGTAGGAAACGACGCTCTGCATTTCAACATGTCCATCAACCAAAACTATAACTATGCTGTGCCTAGAGATGTGGCAAACGCCTTATTCGAATGCTCCGATCACTTGCCGGTAACCATGAAACTAAGCGTCAATGCTCACTTGAATGTAAACGACTACGAATCGCCATTCCAAGCCCAAGTGGCGCCCAATCCAGCCAAAAACCTGTGCCAACTACGGTTCTTTAACCCTGAGGAAGGAAAGGTGAGCGTAGATCTCTACAACATCCAAGGACAGCTGATGAAGCACTTAGAAGAAGGCTTTGACGCTGGAAGCCAAAGCATGAACATCCCTCTGAACGGTATGACGCCAGGTTTCTATTTGATGCGGCTCTCCGATGCGACTAACCGTGGTGAGACCGTGAAAATAGTGGTGATGTAATTAATGAGTCAAAATCTCAAGACCCGTTTCCGTCATCAGGAACGAGTGTTCCCATTGCGCTGAGGGTTTCTCGTCTTCCGTGATGACAGTCCAACCGTCAGCAGAATCGATAAACACCTTCCAGGTGCCCATATTAATCATCGGTTCAATGGTAAACACCATACCGGGCACCAGCAACATGCCCGTCCCTTTCTTGCCATAGTGCAGCACTTCCGGCTCATCGTGAAACTTCACGCCTACGCCATGTCCACACAAGTCGCGTACCACGCTGAATCCGTTCTTATGGGCGTGCTTTTCAATGGCGTTGCCGATATCGCCGACAAAACCGAAAGGTTTGGCGGCTTCGGCACCAATCTCAAGACATTCCTTAGCTACCTGGACCAGTTTGGCCTTTTGAGGAGTCGTTCCCCCAATGACGTACATACGAGAAGCATCGGCATAAAAGCCATTCAAAATGGTAGTGCAGTCCACATTGATGATGTCGCCTTCTTTCAGAATCTCGGTAGCAGAAGGGATACCATGACAAACGACCTCATTGATAGAGGTACAAACGCTCTTTGGATAGCCTTCATAACCTAAAGTGGCTGGAATAGCGCCATGTTCAATGGTATAGCTATGAACAATTTCGTCAATTTCAAGCGTACTCATCCCAGCATGAATCTTTTCTCCGACCAAATCCAAAATGGCGGTATTGATCACACCGCTCTTCCGGATGCCTTCGATTTCTTCAGGCGTACGAATCAGATTACGACGTGGCACCAAAGCACCGCGGCTTTCCAGCGCCATAACCCTACGATCCAAAGCGGTAGGCTCCTCACCCATCGGAACACGCCATCTTCTGCGTCTTGTAAACATATGCATTAAAATTTGCTGCAAAATAACAAACTTAACACGAACTAAACAAAGGAAATAAGTAAAAACAAGATTATTTAAACGCAAGTCTCTGTTATCTAATTGTTTACAAAAACAATCGTTTTAAGGCGTTTTTCAAAAGAAAACGAGTCGCATTATCAAAAAACACGAAAATAAACCGATAAGCCTAAAAAACGGCAAATTTTAAAAATTCATTTTTCTCGATGAAAAACATACACCAAACTGGACCATTCCCCAGTTTTTCGAGCCTTCAAATTAGATCGCAGGCCCGTAAAGAAACCTCGAACAAGAGGAAGTGAATGCCCAACGGATTTTTCACTCATATACGAAATGTAAAACGCATCCCACTGCAATTTGTCAAAACTATCAAAGACAAAACCAGACGATTGAAGAATAGAAAACAATACGCGTTTTGAAAAATGATTCAGATGCCGAGGCACATCGTAGGCTGCCCATCTATCTTGGTAATAATCAGCATCATAGGAGCAATAATTCGGTACAGCGACAACCAATCTACCGCCGGGTTTGAGCAAACGGTGCAACTGTACAATTTCGGAATGCAAATCGTCGACATGTTCCAACACATGCCACATGGTAATGACATCGAACATACCGTCATCCAGGGAAGACAAATCAACAAGAGATAAAATCTCAGCGTGAACACGTTGCTGAGCGATAGTGATAGCATCGGCAGAAGGCTCGATACCAACACATTGCCAGCCTGCGCATTCGACCGAATGAATAAAATCCCCTACTCCACAGCCAATATCAAGAAGTTTACCCCTAGACAAACCCGAAGTTGCCAAGGCCACTTTATGCCTCATATTAATGGATTTCACCGATTCATAAACACGCGGAATAAATCCTCTATTATTTTCCCGATGGCTGAAATACACCTCAGATTTATAGTATCTAACCATAGCATCAGGGGCAGGACGGGGAATCGTGAACAACAAGCCACAATCATCACACTGGACAATTTCGAAAGGTTCTTGCGTCAGGAAATAATCCTTTAACATCAAGTGAAGATGTGTGTTTTTTGATGTGCACCAAGGGCAAGTATGATTCATGATATATCGAATTGTTTCATGTGAAACTTTTTGCTATCTGCCTAAGAATATGGCTAATACGGAAATGTCAGCAGGAGAAATTCCAGAAATACGGGAGGCTTGGCCAAGCGTTTCAGGCTTATAGCGGATCAGTTTCTCGCGCGATTCATAGGATAAGGAGGTGAGCTGATGATAATCAAAGTCAGAGGGAAGCTTGACATTTTCCAAACGACTTAGCTTTTCAGCTAACTCGTATTCTTTATTGATATAACTTTCGTATTTGATCTGAATTTCGGCTTCTTCAAGGCATTCTTTCGTGAATCTGTCAGAAAGGTTGAATTTTTCGGACAAAAAAGGAAGCGTTTCAATCAACTGATTTAATGCTATTTGAGGCCTTAAAAGAAGGTTCGAAACCCTGACTTTCTGGTCGATAACGGAAGACTGGTTACGTTCTAACAGCGTATTAACCTCTTCAGGATGCACATAAGCCTCACTCAGACAGTTGATGATTTCAGATACTTTATCTTGTTTCCGCAACAAAGCCTGATAACGGTCTTCCTTGGCCAAACCCATTTCGTAGGACATGGCGGTCAGTCGACTGTCGGCGTTATCCTGGCGCAGCAAGATACGATACTCGGCACGACTGGTAAACATACGGTAGGGTTCATCAACGCCTTTGGTAATCAAGTCATCGATCAAGACGCCGATGTAGGCTTGCGAACGGGACAGCACCAAAGGCTCAAGATCATGGATCACCCGATGCGCATTGATACCTGCCATCAGACCTTGACCTGCCGCTTCTTCATAACCAGTGGTGCCATTTATTTGTCCGGCGAAGAACAAACCATGGACAAGTCGGGTCTCCAGAGAGTGGTGCAATTGTTCAGGCGGAAAATAATCATATTCTATGGCATATCCTGGACGGTAAATCTTCGCATTCTCGAAACCTTCAATCTGCCGCAAGGCCTCATACTGGATGTCGTCGGGTAGGGAAGAGCTGAATCCGTTTAAATAGTACTCCTCGACATTCCACCCTTCAGGTTCAACGAAAAGCTGATGACTGTCTTTCCCGGAAAAACGCTCAATCTTGTCTTCAATACTGGGACAATAACGAGGACCGACACCCTGAATACGCCCATTAAACATAGGGGAGTATTTGAATCCTTTACGGAGCGTCTCATGCACCTTCAAAGACGTATGGGCAATCCAACAGCTACGTTGCTTCTGAATGCGGAATGGCTCGATATAAGAAAAGCCGACAACATCGTCATCGCCCTTTTGCTCGATAAGCTTGCTGAAATCGATCGTACGGCCGTCAATACGCACCGGAGTGCCCGTTTTCAGCCGTTTAGACTCAAAACCGGCTTCTTTCAGTTGCTCAGTAATGCCATAGGATGCGTTTTCGCCCATACGGCCGCCAGAGAAGTGTTTCTCTCCAATATGAATGATGCCGTTGAGGAAAGTGCCGTTACTCAAAACAACCGCTTTTGAATGAATGTCACCGCCCATAAGCGTACGCACGCCACGGACTTGATCGCCTTCGATTATCAAACCCGTGACGGTATCTTGCCAAAAGTCCAGGTTAGAGGTCTTTTCAAGCATGCGACGCCATTCTGCAGAAAACATCATCTTGTCGCTCTGACAACGCGGACTCCACATGGCTGGACCTTTCGACTTGTTGAGCATGCGAAACTGTATCATGGTCCGGTCGGAAACGATGCCTGAGTAACCGCCCAGAGCATCAATCTCACGCACGATCTGACCCTTGGCCACACCACCCATGGCGGGGTTGCACGACATGGAGGCAAAGAGGCGCAAATCCATAGTGACCAGCAACACACGACTGCCCAGATTGGCAGCAGCGGCAGCAGCTTCACATCCGGAATGACCGGCTCCGACAACGATTATATCATAAGGCTCAAAAATCATCTTTTTTACAGCTGTTTCACATGAAACATAAAATATATTTAATTGACAATCAATTATTTAAATATCATTGAAAGAGATTCTTCCTCTTTTTTTCTCATCATTTTTTCGTCCTCCTCCGTATGGTCGTCAAAACCTATAAGGTGAAGCACCCCGTGGATGATGACCCGATGCAATTCATGCACGTAACTATGTCCAAAGACTTGGGCGTTATCGGCGACGCGGTCCAGGCTGATGCAGAACTCACTCGACAGAACCGTCAAACAATCATCCAACGGGAAAGTGACGATGTCGGTAAAAAAGTCGTGACCTAACCGCTCACGATTGATTTCAAGCAGCTTTTCATCACTGCAAAAATAGTAATACAATTCACCTACACGCTTGCCATGGCTTTCCGCCACAACGTTAATCCAAGCCTTAACCTGGTTCCAATCCAGCGAAGGCATCGCCACATCCATACAATTGAACCGTATCATGTCATTGAGCGTTTTTGCGTAAATAGTATGCGTTGATTTTCGACTTATAGTAAGGAGAGAATTCGATAGGATTCTTACGCAGGAACTCTTGAGATTTCTTCAGACTCTGCTGATAGATGTAATCGTCAATCGTACGATCAAACTGAGAACCTCGGAATTCGTTAGACTTGCGCTGCTCATCGCGGTCACGCTTCTCTTGCGCTTTCTGTGATTCCAACATACGCGAAAGAATCTGTTGGTTACGCTGAAGCGTCTGATGCGTTATCGTCTTGTTGACCAAGTCTTCCTCAAGCTTCTCCATATCCTTAATGATATCGTTCAAGCCATCATCGCCAAGTTGGCCGTTTTCCTTCATCTCCTGAAGCATTTGCTGCATACCTTGACGCAACATTTCCTGCTCTGCCGCCATGCGGGCAAACTGTTCGCTCATGCTGTTCGACCCAGGCTTTCCTTGCTGCATCTGCTGCTGGAGTTGTTTTAACTGTTCCCCAAGTTGCTGCTGCATCTGCTGCATTTGTTGCATCCCAGGATTAGAGCACGACTGACCGGGTTTGCTCTGCATGTTGTTCATAGGCATACTCATGGCATTCATGCTGTCTTTCATATCATCAAGCGATTCAGCAAGCATCAAGGCCAGGTTATTCATCGACATCATGGCTGTCTGTTGATTGCGGACCGCATTCGACAAATGAAGGTCATTCATATATTGCATGGCTAGCTCGGTTTGGTTTTCGATAGTATGCAGTTCGTCGAAAACATAATTTTTAATGGTTGGCTGACGCATAGCCATGTTGCGTAAAGAATCACGGACCATGTCAAAATTGTCGGAAATCTCCTTTTGTGAAATGATCTTTTCGGTAAGAGAGGGATCATCGGGACGCATTTGACCCAATTCCTTCATCAAAGCCTCCTGCTGATGAGAAGCATGGACTACATTTTCCAGTAATATCCTTACGAGCCGAGCGTCTTCGGCCATCTGCTCCATACCCATCATCTGCATATCCATCATGATATCATTGGCCATTTTCTGCATGTTTTCGCCGGCCTTTTGCTTGTTCTGTTGTGATTGCTGCTGATTGCCCGACTTTTCGCTCTGGGACGCTTTATCCAAGTCTTGCTCAATCTCGTCTTGCAAGGCCTCGTCCTTGTCGACATTAAAAGGTTGTGAGACATCCTTGTTTTTTTCCAAAAGTTGGTCAAACTCCTTCATCATGTCTTCAAACTCAGATCTGGCTTCGTCGGCTGATTTACGATCCGAATTCTCTTGCTCCTGGTTTTTTAGCTCATCACCAAGTTTGTTGAGTTTTTCAGCCAAATCGTTCAAATCTTTCTCCATTTTCAGCTGTTCCAATAAAGAAAGGTTCCTGTCGAGAAGCTCCTGCATCTGTTGGTTGTTCTGTTTGATATCGCGCAACATCTGCTGCATCTGGTCTCGCGGCATTTGTTCCAGAAGAGACTGTATTTCCTCCATCATCTTTTTCATCTCATCTGGAATGACCTCATCGAAGAGCTTATTGATCTGTTCCTGCTTCTTTAGCAAATCCTCATTGGCGATATCGTGATCTTTCATGAAATCCGACAACTCATGTTGCTCCTTTTGAAGCTTGTCCCACTCTTCCTGAACCGCATTTTGACGCTCCATAAGATCTTTTATCTTCTCCTTATCCGACCAGTCAAGATCTTTTTTCTGGATCAGCTCTTGCAGCATCTTTTCAATGTCATCTTGAAGTTTATTGGCTTCTTGAGACTTCTGCGAAAGCCTTTCCATGATGTCTTCGGCAGTCTGGTCAGCAATCGAATCCAAGGCCGATTCCGATGCTTTATAGAAGGTAAATGTTTCGGAACGCTTGGACTTAGGCCCATGAAAGCCGTCGTTGTCCCATACCTCAAAATATACCTCCATGTCCTGCCCAGGCAATACGCCGAGGCTATCCATATTGAAATGGTAGAAAAAAGAAGTCCTTGTCTGTCTTAAGTCAAGGACGACAGGCTTGACAATACTCCGTTCGACGGGCTGCTTGATGAGGCAGTTGAACGTCAGTTTGCTGAAGCCATAGTCATCCGTGACGAGTCCCGAGAAGTAATGATCCGAAGAAAGCGGTTCTTCAAACGACTCGACCTGAATGTCGGGATAAGCGTCAGGAAGCACATCGAAATGAAAGCTCAGAGGCGTCATTTTGCTGTTCCAAGCGTTACACACAAACAAGTCAAATTTTCCGGAACGAGAGGCCACCCACTGATAATGCGCACAGTCATCACTTAGGGGCAAGAGGGTCTTGACAGAGTCAACCACAACGAAAACCGTATCGGCATAACGCGTAAAGAATCTGAAATCCATACGGGTGCCTTGCGGAACAATAAGTCTTGTCTTGCCCGTCAGGGTTTCCGACTCACGGTGGACATAATTGGGATAATGCAAAGCACACTCATAAGAAAGCAAAACGGGGTTGGGGTGAACCACAATATGTAGAGGTTGACTGATATATTCGCCGCCAATGACTTGAAAATCGAGGTCTTCGTATAGATTCTTAAAAGTATAGCTGAAAGAATTAGGAGCCTGTCGAGTCATCAACTGTTGTCCCAGGCTGCTCTTCACATAGAAGGCATCGGGGATGCGCTCGCCGCTGATGGAGATTTCGAGCGGGACATCTTCGCCTTGAAAAGCCTCAAACTGGCTCCAGTTCATCGTGACTTGATAGGGTAGGGGCTTCTCATATATCTGCTCGTAGTTGACGATGCGCTGCGCAGGCAACACGGCAAACTTTGGAAAAAAGATGACCAAAACAATCAGCAACAGGAGTAAGCCAAAGAACGCGGCCAGATACTTCAGATTCCCGCGCAAATCAACCGCATCGGAAAAACGGACAGGAGAGAGCTTGGCCGTACGCTGCTCAATAGCCGCCAACAGCAAAGCGTTGTCAGCATCGTTTTCCAACGATTCGCTCAGCTGCAAAGTGTTCAGCAGTTTATCTTTAATGTCAGGGAAAAACTTACCAATCATCACGGCCGCTTGTTCCGTTGACATCTTCTTTCGAAAACGGATCAGGTTGATTAAGGGAATAATAAAATAATACACCAAAACAAAGGCGCTGCCCAACAACAACAGCAAGAAGAGGACGAAACGGCCCTTGGGCGAAAACCAGGAAAAATACTCAAGCCCGTTGACGAGCAAGAAGAAGACTATCCACAATACAGCGCCTACCAAAACCCCTTGTATCAGGCGGTTAAGGTAGAACTTACGGGTGAAGTCCTCAATTTTTCCAAGCAAAACGTTTGGCGCAGACATAACCTAATTTAGAAAAACTTGCAAAGATAGGCATTTTTTTAGTTTGAAGTTGGAAGTTTGAAGTTGGAAATAGAAAGTGATGGGATAAAAAGACCCGAAACACTACAACAATTAAACAAATCGTAAGATTACCTTATGTGCATCTGCGATTTACCTACAGTTAAATTGAAGATTCAACGAAGTTAATGCGTAGCATTTTAACGTAGTTAATTCAACGATTAAACAATAAAAACCGTATTTTTGCGCCTTTAAAACAAAACCCATCTGCAATGCAAGAAGTAAGAGTGAGATTTGCCCCGAGTCCGACCGGACCACTCCATATCGGGGGCGTGCGTACTGCATTATATAACTATCTGTTTGCCAAGAAGAACGGTG
>CAMJQC010000010.1 GCA_946407975.1 uncultured Bacteroidales bacterium | reverse complement strand
AAGTATCGTAATCTGAGCAACTATCATTGCAGTCGCTATGCTCCTGAGTACCGCCACGTCCCCAACCACCACCCTAAGTCGAAAGTTCGGAAAGGTGTCGCTCCGCTTCCGCTTCGCTCCGAACAGAAACATTATTTACATCATCTTCCAGATGACATAAAGCAGTTCATCATAAAAACATACGAGATTTGAGTAGCGAAGTCGCTACGCCCCTAAAATGCAAATATAAATTGCATTAAATACTCATACCCTTTTCTCTCAATGCATCCTTCAAGGCCGAACCTGCATCACCTCCCAAGGAGGCGAAAACACCTATCGGTAAATTGTTTTTCGCAAACTCAAGAAGGAGTTCTTGAAAAACCATAAAACTACCAATGCCTCCAACTAACAATGTAATGTAATCTTGATCTGTTTTTATTATTAGTTTTCCATTCTCGTATTGAATGGCTTTAATATTATCTTTGTTACACTCTTTACCATCAATAAATAATGCATTTTTACTAACTCCGATATATTTATCAAAAATATCGTATGTAATATCACCTTTAAAATAATTGAAATAAACAATTTCATTATTATCAAAAGCGGGTCTAACCAAGTTAAGTCTATAATTAGTCCATAATTCTTCACAATTTATAGGCATTGCATTAATATCTTTATTATCGCCATCCTTATCAAAAAACACATAACTATCGAATGAAGGCATTTTGGAGTTTCTATCAGATGATTTCCAATAATGATAATTCCTTTTTGACCCTTCGTAAAAAACACCATTTAGAAGTGTATATGAAGATTTGACAACAATATCATACATGTCTGAAAACGTAAATAGTTTTGAATTGGTTACATTATCTCTACTATTTTCAAACCATTGTAAAACAAAACCATCAGTGCCAAGTATTTCATTACAACCATTAAACTTGGCATTTTTTACAGCCATGTAAACGATAACAGCTAATCCTATAACACCTGCAACAATTGGAAGAAAAACAACCCCTGAAAGCGATAATAAGCCTACAACCGCAGCTACAATCAAAATTGTTACTAAAAGCTTTATCGTTTTTGATAATTTAAGTTTTTTATCACTTTTACTAAGACTTAAGTTGTCAGTTGAACAATAAACAACATCCCCTATTTCTTTAGGAATAATGGGGAATAATTGCGAAGTTCCATTCTTGATTTCTTCAACATATCGTTGATCGTTTTCTTTAAATATCATAATGTATTTTTATTTGATCTTGCTGCAAATATATGCCTTTTTTAGTAGATGCATAGATAACATTGAAAAAACCATTGTTTTGTACCAATACTTATATGCTCTAGGTCAACTTTATACCTATATGCCATCTAAATTAGTAAATTCAAATCAGATTTTGTATTGGCTTAATATCTCCTTCTGAGGGTGGGGCGCTTAAAAAAGCCCTAAAAACTACGCCCCGTCAGATTTAGGCGTTAAAACGAACACGGTTTTTCTTCATCCACACCGCTCTACAAACCAAGAAAACAAAGTTGAATTAGGCTATCTTTTCTTTCCTTCTCTCATCACGAACTGCGATAAAGCATAGAGTGGATGAATCTGGCATCCTCAAATAGCCGCGTCTTGTTGAATAATGATTTATGTCAGTTACTGTCTTATAAATCGACTATCTTTTTGAGGTGCTTCGGCATCTGTATATCGCTCAACCGTCATGTGTAAATCTTATTTCTGGGAAAACAAGCCGTTTTCTCCTTTTGTAGAATACCATTTGGGTTATGCATTTGCCTTGAACAGTCTTACTGCCACTCATTGGGAACCTGAGTCTCAGAAAACTATTTATTATGAAAGGCGCCATCAGGGCAGGTATTTCTATTTGGGAATAGGCGTAACTCACAAACATTCAAGCTTGAGCTTTGGCATTCTCGGTCAAGACGGTCATCAGAATGGAAATAGAGCGGGCTATATGGGTGGCTATCCTTTCGAGCTTCAATATTCCTATAGGATTGGCAAGTAAGATTAGCAAATATTTGTTCTTGTAAAATTCAGTATCTTTGCCTCAGAATAATCCGCATAATGAGCAGTCACAACAAAAAACTCGGGGAAATCGGCGAGGAGATGGCAGCCGCCTATCTCGTCAAGAAAGGCTATAAGATCCTGGACCGCAACTGGCATTTCCATCATCTGGAGCTGGATATTGTGGCCATGCAGGGCGAAATGCTGGTGATTGTGGAGGTGAAGACCCGTGCCAACGATGAGTATGGGGAACCTGACATCGCCGTCGGGAAGACCAAACAGCGTTTTATGATTACCTCTGCGGAGGCCTATATCCAACAGCACGACCTGGATGTGGAAACCCGTTTCGACATCATCTCCATCGTCCTCTCCCGCAAAGAGAATCAGATCGAACACATCGAGGATGCCTTTTATCCGACCTGATCAAAGAGTGGATCCTGCTGCTTTTCAAACAAAAATTAGGTTTTTCTTTTCTGCCTCATGGTTTTTGCCTAATTTTATCCCCTCATTATAATAGCTCGTTATGGAAAACCTCATACAGACGGTTAATGGCTGGGTATGGAGTCCCGCATTGGTGGTGCTCTGCCTTGCTGCAGGCCTGTATTTCTCTTTTGGGACACGTTTTGTTCAAGTGCGCCGTCTAGGCGAGATGGTACGCTTGCTTTTCTCGACTGACAAAACGCAAAAGACGGGTATTACCTCGTTTCAAGCTTTTGCCATGGCTCTCTCTGGACGTGTAGGTACAGGTAACATCGTCGGTGTGGCGACGGCTATCGGATACGGAGGGCCTGGTGCCATCGTGTGGATGTGGATCATCGCCTTTTTCGGTGCGGGTTCAGCTTTCGCTGAGGCAACGCTGGCGCAGATTTTCAAGGAGAATCATAGGGGTCAATACCGAGGTGGACCGGCATATTACATAGAAAAAGGCCTGCGTAGCAAATGGCTCGCCGTTGTCTTTGCCATCTTTGCCGTAGTGGCATGTGGACTCTTTTTGCCACCGGTACAGTCGAATGGCATTGCCACCTCTTTTGCCAACACTTTCCATGTTGAGGCCTGGATTGTGGGTCTGGTAGTGGCCGGGCTGATAGGCCTGGTCGTGATGGGGGGTGTGAAGCGCATAGCCAATGTGGCTCAAATAGTGGCCCCGTTTATGGCTATCTTATACATCATCTTGGCCGTTGTGGTCCTGATTTGCAATGCCTCCGTAGTGCCTGCTGCTTTTACCGACATGATCCGGAGTGCTTTCGGCTTGAACGAAGTCCTCGGTGGTATTCTGGGCAGCACCATAGCCTGGGGTGTGAAGCGAGGCATCTATTCCAACGAAGCTGGACAGGGTACGGGGCCTATTGTGGCCGCTGCAGCTAAGGTCTCGCATCCGGTCAAGCAGGGATTGGTACAGGCGTTCTCGGTCTATATCGACACGCTGTTGGTCTGTACCGCCACTGCCGTGATGATTTTGGCCACTAAGACATATAACGTCTTCGACGCCTCGGGTCAACTGCTTGTTGCCGCTGAAGGTGTTACCTTAGGTGCTCCTGACGTGTCGTATACCTCAGCAGCTCTTGGCACCTTGCTCGGTGTCCGTTGGGGTGGCGTCATCGTTTCAGTAGCCCTTCTCTTCTTCGCGTTTACTACCATCATGGCCTATTACTACTATGCTGAGACCAACCTAGTGTATCTTTTCGGAAATGGAAAGAAAGAGCATGTGCTGATCTGGGTGCTGCGTGTCGGCGTGGTAGCCGCAGTCTTTTTCGGGTCGCTCAAAGAAGCCCGTATCATCTGGGATTTGGGCGATATCGGCGTCGGCTTGATGGCGTGGATCAATATCATCGCCATCCTGTTGCTGTCGCGTGTAGCTTTCAAGGCGCTACGCTCCTATGAAAAACAACGCAAAGCCGGTCAAGACCCCAAGTTCGACGCAAAAGAACTCGGCATCAAGAACGCAGACTTTTGGGAATAATAAAGGAAAAGACGTGGCAAAGTCCTTATGGTTTCATGTGCACGTCTAGCTGTGGGTAGGGCAGATTTAATCCTGCGGCGGGGAGCTCCTTATAGGCTTTTTGATTCATCTCGAAAAACACAGGCCAGTAGTCGGCTGATTTGACCCAGGCCCGTAGCGTGATGTTGACAGAGCTGGTGTCGAGTTTGATCAAAGCCACTGTGACGGCCGGGTCGGTCAATATGCGATTGTCTTCCTGGCAGAGTCGCAACAGCACTTCTTTTGCTTTGTCGTAATCGTCGCCATAAGAGATGGAGAAAGTCCAGTCGACACGGCGTGTTTCCTCTTTGGAATAGTTGACCGAGATGCCCGTCGAGAGGATGCCGTTGGGAATTGTGACTACCTTATGGTCCAGCGTCGTGACGATGGTGTTGAAGATCTGTATCTCTTTCACGTTGCCCTCATAGCCTTGTGCCGAGATGAAATCGCCTACCTTAAACGGCTTGAACAGCAAAATCATGACGCCTCCTGCAAAGTTCTGCAAAGTGCCGCTTAAAGCCATGCCGATGGCCACGCCCGCTGACGCCAGCAGAGCCACCAACGAACTGGTGTTGATGCCAAGGATGCCAATAATGATGATAATGAGAATGAAATTCAAGATAACCGAGGTCAAGCTTGTCAGAAACGAGCGGAGCGATGCCTCAGTCTTTTTCCTGTCCATCGCTTTGGCAATGGATTTCTTTATCAACTTAATGATCCAACGGCCGATGATCAGGACGATAATGGCTACCACCAGCTTGATGGCAAAAGGAACGACATAATCGTTCACCAGTCTCGGAAGCCACTCCGATACAGGGGTTTCTTTCAGTTGGGTCAGGGTTTCCTGCATGCTCACCAAGGTGGAATCGTTTTGGACGGTTTGGGCCACTTCGTTGCCAATATCGTTATTCGCCATTTTTCTGTATCTTTGGACCGCAAAATTACAATTTTTCTTACTTTTATCGCGCAAAATAATGGGCATACTGAAAGAGAAATTCAAGCACTATTACGAAGACCCTCGCTACACGAGCCTAATTGACGTGGGGCTGTTTATCCTTTTGATAATCAGCTTCCATTTTCTATATCTCGGTTGGCAGGCGTTGGACTACTGGCCCATTAAAAAAGCCATTGACAAGCTCTCGCTTTGGTCGGTGGAAATGGTTTATGGTCAAGCCTGCTGGGTTTTGGAACATGTCTTCAATCTCGATTTGACCACCGACAGCGTGCGTCGCATCATCGCCACTCCTAACAACGAAGGCGGTTGGGCGTGGATCGGCATTGCTCCCGAATGCGCCAGTCTCAAGCAATGGCTGCACTGGATCTTCCTGATGCTCATCTTTCCAGGCCCTTGGAAGCACAAAGCATGGCACATCCCTGCTGGTCTCGTCATCATCGAATGGACCAACGTCGTCCGCATCTGTGGTGTGCTGCTGATGTTGATACCGTGGCCCGATAGTTTCCATCTTGCGCATGATTATATCTTCAAGGTGTTCTTCTACTTCATCATCTTCGTGATGTGGGTGATCTGGGTTGAGGTATTTGTGCATCCCAAACGCAAAAAGAAAGCAAAACAAAATCAAGACATCAATACACAAACAACAAACATATGAGCAATAATGTCATCTATACACTCGATGCAGGTGGCACGGGATTCAAGTTCTCGGCCATGAAAGACGCCATCGAACTCTTTGAACCCTTCACCATCCCTTCAGCCTCTCCCGACTTGGTCGGCGTGTTGCAAAAAATCCTTACTGGATTCCAACAGGTAGAAGGCAAATGCGGACTGCCGCCTACAGCCATCAGTTTCTGTTTTCCTGGTCCTGCCGACTATCCCAACGGCATCATAGGCGATTTGGAGAACCTTCCCACCTTCCGTGGTGGCGTCGCTCTGAAACAGATGCTGGAAAACGTGTTTCACGTACCCGTCTTCATCAACAACGATGGCGACCTCTTTGCCTATGGCGAGGCCCTTGGCGGTATGCTGCCCGAAGTGAATCAGCTGCTCGCTCAGCAAGGTAATCCGAAACGCTACAAAAACCTGCTCGGCGTCACCTTGGGAACTGGATTCGGCGGCGGCATCGTGATCGACAAGACCTTGCTCAACGGTGACAACTCCGCTGGTGGAGAGATCAACAGATTCCGCAATATTCTCTACCCCACCACCAGTGCTGAAGACAGCGTGAGCATCCGCGGCGTGCGTCGCGTCTATGCCCGCGATGCAGGCATTCCTTTCGAGGAAGCGCCTCAGCCTTTCGACATCTATCAGATTGCCATGGACATGAAACCGGGCAACAAAGATGCCGCACTCAAAGCATGGGACGAATTCTCTACCGTCCTTGCCGACGTCTTGGCCAATGCCGTCTCACTCACCGACAGCCTTATCGTCATCGGCGGTGGTCTCTCTGGCGCATGGCCTGTCTTTATGCCTATGCTCATCGAGAAGATGAATGCGCCTTTCACCGACCTCAGCGGCCATCAGGTGTCGCGCATGGAGACCTATGCCTATAACCTCATGGACGACGAAGACCGGATCCGTTTCACCGGAAAAATGGGACTGATGGTCAAGGTGCCTTTCAGTGACCAGCAGGTGTGGTACGATCCCACCAAGCGCGTCGGCGTCGGCGTCACCAAACTCGGCACATCGTCAGCTGTTTCGGTGGGTGCCTACGCTTATGCCATGCATCAGCTCGAGATGATGAAAGGAGAATAAAGATGCGTTACAGTTATAGGACTCAAGGCACTTGCAGCCAGCAGATAGACTTCACCGTGGAGGACGGCATCCTGAAAGACGTGCAGTTCTACGGCGGATGCGACGGCAATACGCAAGGCATCAGTCTCCTCGTGGAGGGCATGCCCGTGGAGGAGGTCATCAAACGGCTCGACGGCATCCGCTGCGGGTTTAAACCCACCTCATGCCCCGATCAGCTGTGCCGGGCGCTGAAACAAGTGATTGAACAATAAGAAGGAGGTATGATTTATATGTAGAGACGCCTTGACAAGACGTCTCTACATTATTTTTTGGAAATCAGGATTGTGGCGGGCCGAAGGTAATGGATTTGAGACGATACACGCGTCGTCACTATTGGTCAAATGGATGAATAATGATTGTCAGACGCGATATCGCGTCTCTGCTGACCACCATTATTATTGTGGATGGCTGACCGCTATCGACTGCTTTTCCTAAATGTAATGTAATTGTTCAGCAAGAACAACAGCAAAGCGACGACGGCTATGGAAATAAGTTTTGCAAGATTCTTTCCAAAACCGAATACATTGATGAGGATATGCAGCGACAATGAACTGATACCCAAACCGACAAGCTGCACCAGATAGAAACTGATGAACCTCAGTATGATATTGTCCTCAACCTTAAAGTTGAAATGTCTGTTCAGATAGAAACTGCACAGGATGCCGACATGGAAACCGATGACGTTGGCCCATTGGAAAGGCATGACATGGCACAACGCGGAATAAAGCGCAAACTCCAGTCCCGTACTGATAGCACCGAAGACGGCGTAAAGGACAAAATTCCGATGATTCAGATAAAGCAGCTTAATCTTCTTCTTCATGACAAGAATGACAGTCGTGGTCGCAATCGCCGTCATGATGATGGCAATGGTGATGCTGATGCTGATGGTTTTTCCGGTATTCGACTTCTTGGTCCATCTCCTCTATTGTTGGTTCGCGCACTTCCAACACCTTCCCTTTTACGAAGAGGGCATGTCCGGCCAATGGGTGGTTGAGATCTAGAACGACATAGTCACCATGGATTTCCATGATTCTGCCATCAAACGGATGACCTTCGCCATCCTGCAAACGAAGGGTATGGCCGACGATCAACAAGTCCTCGCGAAGCACGCCATCCTTCATAAAGATGGTGATCGGCGCCGTCATAATCTTATCTTCTCTCGGCTGACCGAAAGCATTTTCAGGCGATATCGTGAAAGAAAAATCATCGCCCGCTTCCAGTCCTCTTAAGCCTTCATAGAACGCCATCATCACATGGCCCAAGCCGAACATCATCACACGAGGATGCTCTTCCGTTGCCTGCTCGAGGATTTCACCGTTCGCATTGTCAGCTTGGATGGTATAGACCAACGTGGCTACCTTCAAATCGTCAATCTTCATTGTCTGTAAATATGGAGTTGCAAAAGTACGGAAAAAGCCAAAGCAAATAGATGCGAAGCCATGGCTTCACATCAATAATCACCCAATGGGGACAATCTCCGTCTCAAAAAACAGTTATCCAAAACAAATTCGTTTTAAAACCATCTTCAAAGAAAAAGCCTTCAAAACTAACATAATATATTGTATAACAAATAGATAAAGCCTTTTAATAAAAAATAAAACCAGCCTTTTGACACTCATATCATGATTTTTTTCTACTTTTGCCGCGATTTTTTTGAGGAAAAGGCGTTGCAAACCTGAAAAAAACGTATTTTTGCAGCCCCTTTGGTAATAAAAGGCAATTGTAAATCATTAAGAAATAGAGTCATGTCAAGAATTTGTCAAATCACAGGAAAGAAGACCATCAGCGGTAACAACGTTTCTCACTCCAACAAGAGAACCAAGAGAAAATTCGAACCGAATCTGAAGATTAAGAAGTTTTACGTTCCGGAATGGGACGAGTGGGTTGTGCTGAAGGTTTCGGCCGCCGGTCTGCGCACCATCGACAAGAAGGGTGTGTACGCCGCCATCATGGATGCCTCTGAGAAGGGCAACCTTAATCGTTGGTAATCGCATAATGCACCACGAAAATATAGCTGCTGTGCTTTGCGCAGCAGCTTTTTTTCGTTAAAGAACAGTAAGGACGGCTTACAATAATTCACCCCAAACAGAGTTATCACCATATGCGCATCCGCCTGCTAATATTGTCACTTTTGCTTTCCGTCTCGGTACTTGCCCAGCAGAAGACGAAAGGGACCCTATACGGTAAAGTGACCGATGAGCAGCATCAGCCGTTGGAACTGGTCAATGTCGTGGTGCCCGACCTCAACATCGGCGTTACCACGAACGCAAAAGGCTATTATGAACTTGACCTGCCCGCCAACGACTCTTGCAAGGTGCATTTTTCCAGCATCGGATTCGAGCAAAGGGTCATCAAAGTGCGTCTCAAAAGCGGTGAAAACAGAAAACTTGACGTTACCCTTGTTTCTACTGCCACCAACCTTCCTGATGCCGTCATAAGCGACCGCGCCACAGAGGCCTCTAGCCTGACGCGTCTTGATGCCAAACAAGCCCCCTTGCTGCCCTCCATGGGAAGCGGCATCGAAACGCTGATCAAGACTTTGCCGGGCGTCACCTCCAACAACGAAATGAGCTCGCAATACAAGGTGCGTGGCGGCAACTTCGATGAAAACCTGGTGTACGTTAACGGCATCGAGATTTATCGTCCTTTCCTTGTCGGATCGGGACAACAGGAGGGCTTGAGTTTTGTCAACTCCCAGATGGTCTCCAACATCGAGTTTTCCGCAGGCGGTTTTGCGGCCGAGTATGGCGACAAGATGTCGTCGGTGCTTGATGTCACTTATAAGAAACCGAGAGAGTTTGCGGGTTCGCTGACACTCAGCCTTTTAGGTGCAGATGCACATCTCGAGGGCGCTTCAAAGAACGACAAGTTCAGTTACCTCGTCGGCGCACGATATAAAAACACATCTTTGGTGCTCAACATGATGGACACCAAAGGCAGCTATCGTCCGAACTTCGGCGATTTCCAGGGCCTTTTCACCTATCAGTTTAACCCCCAATGGGAGCTCTCGCTTCTCACCTACTATTCGAAAAACCAGTATGCTTTAAAGCCTACTACAGGCACCACTGCCTTTGGCACTTTCAACGCCGCTTATCAGCTTGACATCGAATACGAAGGACAGGAAGTGGACGACTACACTACCGGACTGGGTGCACTATCCCTTTCCTATATGCCAAACAGCAACCTGAACTTGCGGTTTATCGCCTCTGCCTATTCTGCCTATGAAACGGAGAACTACGACATCAGCGGCATTTACTCCTTCGGCCAACGCAACACGGCCTTAGGTTCGGAGAATGTGGGAGAGGTCATTGAAGCCCATGGCGTTGGCACGCACATCAAACACGCCCGCAATGCCTTCTACGCCCAGGTCTATAACTTCGACCACAAAGGAACATACGACGCTGGTCAGAGTCTCATCAAATGGGGTCTGCGTCTGCAACGTCAGCAAGTCGACGACGTCTTCGACGAATGGCAAATGATCGACTCGGCGGGTTACAACCTGCCGCACTACTACGACTCCATCGGCTTTGTGCATCATCTGCTGCCCGACATCAATCTGGATGCCGCCTATAAGAGCCACAACAAGCTGGGACTCAACAATGCCGATGGATACTTTCAATACTCCTACACCATCCCGACAGGTGAAAACGGCGAGACCGTGCTTACTGGCGGCTTGCGCGCCAACTACTGGGGCTTCAATAACAAAGTATATGTCAGTCCCCGTGCCGGCATCGCCTACCGCCCGGGTTTTGAGAAGAGCGATGTCGTCTACCGTCTCTCTGGAGGCGTTTACAACCAGACGCCATTCTATCGGGAACTGCGCAATATGGACGGCAGCCTCTATGCTGATGCCGAAGCCCAACGTTCTTATCAGATCGTGTTGGGTAACGACTTTAAGTTCAGGGCTTGGAACCGGCCTTTCATCCTCACTTCTGAGGCTTATTACAAATACTTTACCCACGTCATCCCTTACGACATCGACGATGTGCGTATCCGCTACTATGCCGACCAGACGGCCAAAGCCTACGCCACTGGCCTCGACTTCAAGGTCAACGGCGAGTTCGTCCGTGGCATCGACAGCTGGGCCAGCCTCTCCGTCATGAAGACCCGTGAGGATATCCAAGGCGACTATTACCTCGTTAACGCCGACGGAAAGAGACTGTCATTCTACAACCATGCCGATAGTCAGGTGGCCGACACCGTATTCATAGGATGGCACGACCGTCCCTCTAATCAACTGATTAATTTCTCGCTGTTCTTCCAGGACTATATACCCAACGCTCCCACATGGCGCGTCTATATGACGCTGATATTCGGCACGCGACTTCCTGTCAATAGCAAGGATTCCGACTTCTATACGCCGTCCTATTACACACGTCCCTATCGTCGTGTCGATATAGGCTTTACCAAACAACTCATCAACGAAGGCAGCAGCTTCAGCAAAGGCAATCCTTTGAACTACATAAAGAACATGTATGTGAGTTTCGAGGTCTTCAACTTGTTGAATGTCCCCAACGTCATCTCTTACCGATGGGTGACTGATTACGACAAGATGTCATATGCCGTTCCGAATTATCTTAGTCCACGCTATGTGAATCTGAAACTCGTTATGGAGTTTTGAATGATCAGTAATGATCAAAAGATGCCAATGAGATTGAAAAATCAACAGTTCATCGCTGCTTCAATTTCCTCTACTTCTACGGGAAGTCCTTCAAACAGGTTGATGGGTTCGTTTTCTGTAACGAGCAAGTCGTTCTCGATGCGGATGCCGATGTTTTCTTCACGAATGTAGATGCCCGGTTCACAACTGAGTATCATGCCCGGTTCGAAAGGCTTGAATTTGTCGATGCTGTCGTGCACGTCAAGCCCAATGTGATGCGCCATGCCGTGCATCAGGTATTTTCTGTAAAGCGGTCTGTCAGGGTTCTGATCTCTTAGTTCTTTTGCTGTAAACAAGCCTAAACCGACCATCTCTTGCTCCATGAGCCTTCCAGTGGTCTGGTTGATGAGGTCGATGGTTCCGCCTGGTCTATAGAGTTTGGTGATTTCCTTCATTACGCGTAGCACGGCGTTGTAACAGGCTTTTTGACGTTCTGTGAACCTTCTGTTAACGGGGATGGTGCGACTTAGGTCGGAAGCGTAATTTTGGTATTCGCATCCGATGTCAAAAAGCAATAGGTCACCATCGTGAATGAGATCGTCATTCTTTGAATAGTGCAGGCAGCATCCGTTTTTTCCACTTGCGACTATGGGCGCATAGGCATGGCCTGAAGCTCCATTGCTTTTGAAGACGTATTCGATTTCTGCCTGTACTTGATATTCATACATGCCAGGCTTGACGGTCGCTAGACAGCGGCGGAAAGCCATAGCGGTGATGTCACAGGCTTGCCGCATGACTTCTATCTCTTCTTTCGATTTGATAAAACGCAGTGCGTTGAGTATAGGCGCCAAGCGTTCGTAATGATGCATAGGGAATCGCGCCTTAACCTCTTTCCCAAAACGTTGTTGTATGGTCTCGACTTGGCATTCATATTTAGGATATTCGTAGCTGTTGAGAAAAATCGTATCGGCATGAGCAAAGGCAATGTCGTTAAGCACGCTCCAGAACTCGTCACTTGATCTTACTGTTGTAATGCCTGAGATTACTTGGGCTTTGTGATTGTCCAGCATCTCACCTTGCCAGGTGGCTTTCACTTCATCGTAAGGTTCGATGAAAAGCACTTCATGGTAAGCTTCATCCGAGTAGTCGGGGGTGATGAGCAGATAGGCGTTGTCGGCATCAATGCCTGTAAGGTAGAAGAAATCTGATTGCTGACGAAACGGATAGAACTCATCGCCATTGCGTGGCATGACTTCGTTGGCGGTAAAAACAGCTACTGATTTCTTGGGGAGTCTTGCAGCCAGATTTTTTCTGTTACGAATGAAAAGGCTATTTGGTATGGTGGTGCGCATGTTTTTGTTTTGTTAAAGGACAAAGATAAGCAATTTTTTGTTACGTGTCGTTTACAATTTGGAGGTGCTGTTTTTATTCTTTTCACATTAGCATATGTCATACCATAGGCCGGGCCGTAGGCCGTTTCCGGTAAAAAACATTTCAATAAAAAGCAGATTCCACATGGATAATGCGACAAATTCTATACTTTTGCGAAAAAAAATAGTCTTGATGAGAAACAAACCGCTTTTCTCCTCCATTACGGGCAAGGTCATCATGGCCGTCTCTGGTGCGGGTTTCGTGCTTTTCTTGCTGTTTCACGGAGCGATGAACTTCATCTCTATCTTTTCGGCCGATGCTTATAACGCCATCTGTGATTTTCTGGGTGCCAACTGGTATGCCGTAATCGGTACGATAGGGTTGGCGGCATTGATGGGAATACACATCCTGTGTGGCATTTTGCTCTCGATAGAGAATTTGCGGGCTCGTGGCACGGTACGTTATAGGACAAAGGAACGTCCGAAAGGAGTGGAATGGTCGTCACAGAACATGTTGGTGCTCGGCCTTTTCATCCTGCTGGGTCTGGCGTTGCACCTGTGCCAGTTCTGGTATAAGATGCAATTTGCCGAACTCATGGGTCGCGAACCTGTAAATGGCATGGAGCAGATTAGGTATATATTCTCCAACAACCTTTACAGCATTCTGTATCTGATTTGGTTCGCCGTGATTTGGCTGCACCTCTCTCATGGACTTTGGAGCATGTTCCAATCGATGGGCTGGAACAACGACCAATGGAAACGCCGCGGGCAAATCATAGCCTACATTGTGGCGACCATCATCATATTGCTTTTTGTCTCAGTAGTGGTTTATTACTGGCTGATTTATCCTCACCTATAATCGTAATTACATGGACGAAATCAAACAATCCAAAGTCCCTTCAGGCAACATTGCCGAGAAATGGACCAGTTATAAGGATACGCAACGTCTCATTAATCCAGCAAATAAACGCAAGCTGGACATCATCGTGGTGGGAACGGGTTTGGCCGGCGCGTCTGCCGCTGCCACGCTCGGCGAGCAGGGTTACAATGTCAAGGTGTTCTGTATTCAGGACAGCCCGCGACGGGCGCACAGCATTGCGGCTCAAGGCGGTATCAATGCAGCCAAGAACTACCAGAATGATGGTGACAGCATCCGCCGTTTGTTTGAGGACACAGTGAAAGGTGGCGATTATCGTGCCCGTGAGGCGAATGTGTATCGTCTGGCTGAAATCAGCAACAATATCATTGACCAATGTGTGGCGCAAGGCGTGCCTTTTGCCCGCGATTACGCCGGCATGCTGGCCAACCGTTCTTTCGGTGGAGCGCAGGTGTCACGCACTTTCTATGCCAAGGGACAAACGGGACAACAGCTGCTGCTCGGTGCCTATGGCGCTTTGAGCAAGGAGATCCATAATGGCACAGTGAAACTGTTCACCCGACGTGAGATGCTCAATCTGGTTCTCGTTGATGGACGTGCCCGTGGCATTATCGTCCGCAATCTTGAGACAGGTGATATCGAACGTTATTCCGCCCATGCTGTGGTGCTGGCAACGGGCGGCTATGGCAATGTCTTCTTCTTGAGCACCAATGCGATGGCTTCTAATGGTTCTGCTGCCTGGCGATGCTACAAGAAAGGCGCTTTCTTTGCCAATCCGTGTTTTACGCAGATTCATCCTACCTGCATCCCCGTCCATGGCGACTATCAGTCGAAACTGACCTTGATGAGCGAAAGCCTTCGTAACGATGGGCGCATCTGGGTGCCGAAGAATATGAGCGATGTGGAGAAGATTCGCAAAGGAGAGCTGCGTCCTGCTGACATCCCTGAAGCCGACCGAGACTATTATCTGGAACGTCGTTACCCGAGTTTCGGGAACCTCGTCCCGCGTGATGTGGCTTCTCGTGCCGCTAAAGAGCGTTGCGATGCGGGCTTTGGCGTCAATGCTTCCGGATTAGCCGTTTATCTGGATTTTTCCGAGGCTATTGAAAGACTTGGAGAGAATGTGGTGAAGGCTCGTTATGGCAATCTTTTCGACATGTATCAGGAGATTGCCAATGAGAATCCTTATGAGACCCCGATGATGATTTATCCTGCCGTTCACTATACTATGGGCGGTCTTTGGGTTGATTATGAGCTTCAGACCACCATTCCTGGGCTTTTTGCCTTGGGCGAAGCCAACTTCAGCGACCATGGAGCGAATCGCCTGGGTGCTTCCGCTTTGATGCAGGGTCTGGCAGATGGTTACTTTATTCTTCCTTATACCCTGCAGAATTACCTCTCTGACCTCATTAGAGAGCCTGCTGTAAGCATCGAAGAGACATGCTTCGCTGAGGCGGAAAAGCAAGTGCGTGACGAGATAGCACGCTTGCATGCCGTTGGAGGAAACGAGACTGTAGATAGTTTCCACCGTCGTTTGGGAAAGATTATGTGGGAGAAGGTCGGCATGTCGCGCGAAAAGGAGGGACTTCAGCAAGCGATTAGCCAGATTGCCAGTCTGCGTGATGAATTTTGGCATCAGGTGAAAGTGCCTGCCCTTACAATAGGTTGCAATGCGGAGTTGGAGAAAGCCCTTCGCGTGGCCGACTTCCTCGAGTTGGGCGAACTCATTGCCCGTGATGCCTTGCAGCGGGAAGAGTCGTGTGGCGGTCATTTTCGGGTTGAACACCAGACGGCTGATGGCGAAGCGCTCCGTGATGATGAACATTTCCGTTTTGTGTCGGCCTACGAATATAAAGGAGCCATTGCCCCTGAAATGTATAAGGAAGCCCTCGATTTTGAATTTGTTGAACTGAAACAGCGAAATTATAAGTAAACAGGTATGAACTTCACTTTGAAAATATGGCGACAATCTAACCGTAATGCCAAAGGACGCTTCGTCAGTTATGCCGTCAGCGACATTGACCCCGACGCTTCTTTCTTGGAGATGCTCGATATTCTCAATGAGCAGTTAGTGCTGAAAGGGGAGGACCCTGTCTATTTCGACCACGACTGCCGCGAAGGCATCTGTGGTGCCTGCAGTCTTTTTATCAACGGGCGGCCGCATGGCAGAGGCGAGGGCACGACCACCTGCCAACTCTATATGCGTAAGTTCAAGGATGGCGAAACCATCACGGTAGAGCCTTTCCGAGCGAAAGCATTCCCGGTTATCAAGGACTTGACCGTCGACCGTTCCGCCTTCGACCAGATCATTCAAGCGGGAGGTTATGTATCGTGTCACACGGGTGGCGTGCCCGATGGCAATGCTATTTTGGTATCAAAACGTGATGCGGATTTGGCCATGGACGCGGCTTCATGCATTGGATGTGGCGCTTGCGTTGCGGCATGCAAGAACGCCAGTGCCATGCTCTTCGTGGCGGCAAAAGTGTCGCAACTGGCGCTGTTACCTCAAGGTAAGTTGGAAGCGGAGAAAAGAGCACATGCCATGGTCGCCAAGATGGATGAGTTGGGCTTTGGCAATTGTACGAACACGTATGCCTGTCAGGCCGTATGCCCTAAACATATTTCGGTTTCCAATATCGCACGCCTGAACCGACTTCATATCAAAGCAGGGTTCAAGGGAACGGGAAAAGAATCATAGATTTCACATTTTTAGTCTTTAATTCTTCTGTTATTGAAAAAAATACATACTTTTGCATTGATAAAATAAAATCATAGCTATGAAAAAGAATTTACTTCTCGCCGGTCTTTTACTGGCAATGACGCTGAGTGTTTCAGCACAGTACAAAGGATTTTCCTTTGGCTTCAAATTAGGACCTGGTTTTGACTGGGTTGGTTCAACAACAGGTGCTGCTCATTCTGAAAAGACCATGACTGGTTTTGGATTTGGCGTCATGGCTGAGTATTATTTCACCGAAAACTATGCCATCGTTACAGGCGTAAATGTCAACATGAATCGTGGCTACTATAGTTTTGAAAGCGCTAACGATTCCATTTCTCTCCTGAACCCTTTCACGATCAACAGACAGTACAAAGCCACTGTTTATGAAATCCCGTTGATGCTCAAGATGGTCACCAACCAGTTTGGTGCACTCCCGATTCGCTACTATGCTCAGGTTGGTGGCGGAATTGGATACGCGCAAAAGGTAAAGGTCAAGGATGCTATTGGTGATGCCGCTTTCCCTGATGTTTGGGGTACCACTAGAAAAGAATTCAGCAATCTTCGTGCTTCTTTGAAGATCGGTGCTGGTGCTCAGTATTCCATCGACGAATCACTGCGTGTTTTCCTGGGCGTGTTCTTCTCACACGATTTCCTGAACAACATCAGTTATGGTATCGGACACAATTACTATAGCAATTACTATGATGCTGCTGGTGACAAGATCGGTGAACGCGATGTCAAGTTAAATATGCTTCAGAACCGTTTTGGCATCGAAGCAGGCATTCTTTTCTAATAAGAAAACATTACAACAACAAAAAACGGATGTCGTATGACATCCGTTTTTTTTGTTTTCTTGAGATACGGTCTTTCTCCAGCGAGCTTCGGGATGGAATTGTGGTTTGGTCTTTTCAAATCAAAAAAACTTGTACCCCACGGTGACCATAAAGAGATTCTGTTTGGTACCGTTGATGCCGTTTGTGTCGATGTGTTGTCCCCAATTTGAATTGTTGACATTGTTTGCATTAAAAACATTGGTGATGCCGAAACTATAGTTGACATCGATTGTGAACCTCATGACATCAAGTCCGATACCTCCTTGAATTCCCCAAACAATGGAATTCGTGTCAAGTTCAGTTTTTTTATATTCTTGTGTCGATCCGCCGTTATTTGTTGTGATGGATTCTTGGATTAATGCCTGTTTTGGAATAATGTAATTGGCAGTTGGGCCGCCTTGCACTCTAAGCTTGATCAAATCAAGATCAAGTAGCGTATACCCTACCATGACGGGCACTTGGATGTTCATGGCGTCAAGTATCATGTTGAGATTGTGCCCATTTTGTGAGCTTGATCCGTTGACGTGGTCGCCTGTCGATTCAAGCGAAATATCGGTACTGTTTACTGACTTGAACCATAATACTTCTGGTTGAACGTAAAACCTGTCGCCGCTGATACGGGCAAAAGCGCCGATAGTGAAATTGCTTTTGAAGTCATTACGAATGCTGGTTCTCTGATAGGAAAGTTTTGCGGTTTGATAACCGATTTTCGGGCCTATAGAGATATCAATGCTGCCAATAGCAAATGCTGGACTGCAGAACATCATTGCGGCCAAGAAAAGCAAAACGGATTTCTTCATGGTCATTATTTTTATAATGGACTTCAACGAATTTATAGCAAAAGTAGTATTTTTGTCCTTATTAAGGGCAATAGAATTTGTTTTGTGCGTTTTTATATAAATAACCAATTAATACTTTGATAAGTATGAAAATTAAACTTTTGTTTTTTAGCATGTTGATGGCGTTTTCGATGCATTCGATGGCGCAGTTTCATGACTATTCCTTTGGCATAAAAGTAGCGCCAAGTCTGAATTGGGTCTCTTCGTATGAAAACGGAACATATAATAACTCAGTGCTGCTTGGCTGCAAGTTTGGTTTGGTGGCGGAAGCGTATTTCATAGATCATCTGGCCGTGGTTTCAGGCCTTTCTATCACTTCGTTCAGGTCGGATTACCTTTATTCTGCAACGCGCACAGTCGGGGTCATGACGGATGATGTCCTCGTTGACCGTCGTATGAAAGTCGTCTATTTTGGTATTCCCGTCATGGCAAAATATACTGTGTTGGAGAAGGGAGCGTTTAAGCCTTACGTTTTGGCAGGTGCCGAGATGTGTGTGCGAGCCAGAGCTATGGCAAAAGACCATTTCCGCATTGGCGTTTATTATTATGATGACGCCGAATATGTCGATGCCAGAAGGGAATACAGACCCTTTATGGTTTCGTTGAATGGTGGAGCCGGGGTCGAATATGAACTGGTTAAGAACTTAAGTGCTTTCGCTCAAGTGGTGTATTATTATGGTACCGACATCGCTTCTTCAAAGTATACTGCCAATAGGGTCAAGCCACGGACTTTTGCTCTCGAATTAGGCTTGATGTTTTAATCTCTTGTATTATGAAAATCGCATTAACACAACTCAACTATTGCATCGGGAATTTTGATGCCAATGTGGAAAAGATAATTCAATCCGCTATTAAGGCTAAGGAAGAGGAAGCCGGACTCGTCGTTTTCTCTGAGTTGGCTGTCTCGGGTTATTTCCCGTCCGATTGCCTTATATTCTCCGACTTTATGGCGAATTGTCAGCACGCCCTTGATGTCATTGCTGAAAAATGCTACGACATTCCAGTGCTGGTGGGTTGTCCTTTACCGAATGAAGGGGAGGGAAAGCCTTTGAAGAATTGTGCCGTTTTCTTGTATCAAGGGCAGCGGAGGGTCTTTGCCAAGCAACGAATCGGGAATAATCCTTTATGTGATGAGAGGGCTTATTTTGAGTCTGAAAAGGGAAATGAGATGCTGGAATGTGGAGGTTTAAAGATGGCCGTCACTATAGGTGACGATCTCGCCAACTGTTCCGCCGATCCTTTGCTGATTGAAAACCGCGTTGACAATTTGATGGCGTTGCATCCAGACTTGATTCTCAACCTTTCAGCTTCGCCTTTCGACTATACCATACCACGTCGACGTTGCGATTTACTTCGTCAGACTGTGTTGAAGCATGAGTTGCCTTTGCTTTATGTCAACCAGGTGGGTGCCAACACACATCTTATTTTTGATGGCGGCTCCATGGCTTTTGCTAGCAACGGACATATTGATACGGCTTTACCTTTCTTTGAAGAGTCTATAAAAATTGTAGATACCGACACCTTATTCAATTATCGTACGGCTGACGACAGACTTGTCATCCCCGAAAAGATGACTCTGATTCACGATGCGCTGGTGTTAGGCGTGCGTGATTATTTCCAAAAGATGGGATTCAAGTCGGCAGTAGTAGGTCTCTCGGGAGGTCTTGATTCTGCTTTGGTGACCTATTTTGCAGTGCAAGCTGTTGGCGCTGAAAACGTTCGTGTGGTGCTTATGCCTTCACAGTTCTCCACCGACCATTCGGTGAGTGATGCTGAGGCTTTGGCGTTGAAGCTGGGCGTGCGCTATGACACGGTGCCTATCAAGCCGATGTACGATAGCTTCCTTGATTCCTTGAATCCTATTTTTGAAGGTCGTCCTTTCGATGTGACAGAGGAGAATCTCCAGGCCCGTATCCGTGGTGTCATCCTGATGGCGGTCAGCAACAAGTTTGGCAACATTCTTTTGAACACCAGTAATAAATCAGAGGCTGCAGTTGGTTATGGCACTCTTTATGGTGATATGTGCGGTGGCTTGTCGGTCATTGGTGATGTGTATAAGTCGGAGGCATACGAACTGGCGCGCTATATCAATCGTTTTGAAGAGATCATCCCATGGCATACCATCAACAAGGCGCCTTCTGCAGAGTTGCGTCCCGATCAGAAGGATAGTGACAGCCTTCCAGAATACGACATTCTGGATGGCATTTTGTTCCAATACATTGAATGCTCTAAGTCGCCAGAGGAAATCATTGCTATGGGTTTCGATGCGGCTACGGTGAACCGCACGGTACGTATGGTGAACCGCAACGAGTTCAAACGTCAGCAGGTGGCGCCCATCCTTCGGGTATCGCCTCGCGCTTTTGGTGCAGAACGCGTGATTCCTATCGTGGCTAAGATGTAATTATTATGATAAACAATGTAAAATGGCTGGCACAAAGTGTCAGCCATTTTTTTGTATGGGCATAAAAAAAGACTGCCGAAGCAGTCTTTTTTATATGAATCTTGTCGTCGATTATTCTCTTGTCTTGATAATGTCGATGAGAACGCGACGGTCGAATTCGGTAGGATCGAGTTCCTTAACACCACCGACAGGCTCGAGGATGATGTTCTCTTCCGGGAATCCCATGTCGAGAAGTTCCATCATGATCTTGCGGCAACGGTTCTCGGAGAGTTTCTGGTTGTATTCAGGAGTGGCGGTAGCGCTGTCGCAGGAACCTCTCAGGCGGAGTTTGTAGTTGTTTTCCTTGGCAACGTTAGCAATCTCTCTCAGGTTGACCAGGTCTCTCTTTGACATCAACTGATAGGAGTCGAGGTTGAAGAAGATGGAGAAAGGATAGCTGATAGCTTCGATTTCATTGCTGAAGATAACCACGGTATCAGGAGCAGCGATGATTTGTTGTGGTTCGGGCTGGTTGGCCAGTTCGTCTTCCAGATTCTTGATTCTCTCGCGCATTTCGCTCATTTCCTTTTCGTAGTTGTAAGGAAGTTCATAGATTCTGCCACCGATGTAATAGGTGAGGCCGAGGCCAGCGGAGTAGTTATAGTCAGCTCTCTTGGGTCTGACGTTGTCAGGGCCCTGAGTGCCGTATTCATAGAACCAAGAGTCGATGTTCCATCTTTGTGCAGACCATTTCAAATCAACGTGAATGTCAAAGTAATCACTGAGTCTGAAGTTGTTGATCAAACCGGCAGCGAAAGAGAACTCGTAGTTAGCAGCTTTGAGATTTCTCTGAGCAGTTTCAGCATCATAATTATCTTGCTTCATCTCTCTTCTGGCGAGAATGTTGTTGACAATTGTAGGGCTGAGAAGGATGTTTTCACCGACACAAGCGCCTCCCATTCCAATATAGAGTACGGGGGTGTAGATTCTGTTGGGGTTGTAATAACCTTGGAAGAAATCGACGGGGCTGAACAGCAGGTCGCCGTGCAGGTTGTGATACACGAATTGCGTGTTGTAGTATCCATTTTCATCAGGTTGTGGGTCGTCACCATAAAGGAATTGGATACGGTCGAGGCCAATATGTCTTCCGTTGATGTAGCTCTTGCCACCATTGACATCATAAGACAATCTCAAACCAAACTTGTGGTTAATCCACTTGCCAACGTTAATGCTTCCACCAAAGGAAGGCTTTCCCCACTGAACAGCAGTGTAATTACCGGCGGGATTTCTGTCTGAACCTTGCCACCAATCAACATTGCCGTCAGCTGAAATGAACCAATTCTGACCGGCTTTGGTGGTCAGATAACGAACGGAGTCAACATGACCGGCTGCCATGGAGACAGAGGCGATGAGGACTGCACACAGGGTGATAAAAGTTTTTTTCATCTTTCTTTCAATATTTTGATTTCTAATTTCTAATTTTTCGTTAGAACACATACGAGGGTGCAAAAGTAGTGTTTTTTTTCAAACCATTAACATTTTTAACATTAAAAAAGGAAATTATTTCATTTTGAGAGTCTTTCCAATGTGTTTATCACTAGTTTTTTTACATATGGATGATAATCTATGGCGAATTTTTCAGCCACACGATTTGCAATTACAACGCAGATAGTCAGACAGTTATGTCCCATCATCTTTCCTAATCCATATAGGGCTGACGACTCCATTTCAAAATTACAGATACGCTGACCGTTATATTCAAAATTTTCAATTTTTCTATTGCTTTCAGGATAAGCCAGATGCATTCTTAAAGTTCTTCCTTGTGGGCCATAAAAACCTGGCGCCGTTGCAGTGAATCCATGGAAGTATCCCTTACCCAGTCTTTCTAAAAGCATCTTCGAACCTTCTACGACGTATGGGAGTGGCAGATCTTTGGGATAATCCATGTGTTGGATGAAAGCGTCGCGAATGGCTGTTTCATTTACCTCTTTATTTTTCTCATAAAAATAGATCAAGCCGTCTAATCCTATGGCGTGCGTGGTCGCCACATAGCTGTCTTCGACTTCTATGTCAGCCTGAAGGGCGCCGCAGGTGCCCAGCCGAATAAGGTTGAGGCTGCGGTGTTCCTCTTTGGGCATGCGCGTCTTTAGGTCGATATTGGCCAAAGCGTCCAGCTCGTTTATTACGATGTCGATATTGTCTGTCCCCATACCTGTGGAGATCACCGTGATGCGTTTTCCATTATAGGTGCCAGTACGGGTGAAGAGTTCTCGATTTTGACGTTTTACTTCAATGGTGTCAAACAGAGAGGAAATCATTTCGACGCGGCCAGGATCACCGACAAGGATAATGTCATCTGCAATTTGGTCAGGATGCAGGTTCAGGTGGTATATGGCTCCCTCATTGTTTAAGACCAATTGGGAAGCAGGGATAGGTTGTTGCATGTTCTTTTCTTATTTTATATAATCGTGCAAAGATAGTGTTTTTTCTGATATGGAGAAAAATCAGTACTTTTGCCGCAAAGGTTTGCAATATGAATGAAACAAAAGTCAAAATCCTATCTATCGGAGATGAACTGCTTATTGGCCAAGTCATTAATACAAATGCCTCATGGTTGGGGAAACGCCTTACAGAGGCGGGCTATCATGTTGATTCCGTGTTGACGATAGGTGATGGCGAAGAAGCAATATTGGATGCTTTTCAAGATGCTTTAGAAGTTGATTTAGTGTTGGTTACCGGTGGATTGGGTCCGACGGCAGATGACATCACTAAACCTACGGTCTGCAAGTTTTTCGGCACGGAATTGGTCTTTTCTCAGGAGGTGTACGATAACATCATGGCTATTTTCGCCCGTCGTGGGTTCCAAATGTCGGAACGCAATAAGATGCAAGCCTTTATTCCTAAATCATGCATTTATGTGCCTAACCGCTATGGTACGGCACCTTGTATGTGGCTTGAAAAAGAGGGGACGGTATTTGTGTTCATGCCTGGCGTCCCGTTCGAGATGAAGGGCATATTTAATGATGAACTTCTTCCGCGCTTTGAGCAGCGATTCAAGGCAAAGCCATATGCACAACGTGTGATCATGACCACAGGAGTGGGAGAGTCGTTTTTGGCTGACCGCATTCAGGATTGGGAGAAAAACCTGCCGGATTTCATGTCCTTAGCCTATCTTCCACAGTATGGCATCGTGCGCTTAAGATTGAGCGGCCGTCATGAAGATGCCTCTTTCCTGAAGAACAGTCTCGATCACGAGGTGACAAAGTTGATGAATCTGATCTCGGACTGCGTCTTCGCCCTTGATGACAAACCGATAGAGAATGTCGTTTTTGAACTTCTTCTCAATAAAGGCCTTACTTTAGCCACTGCTGAAAGTTGTACGGGAGGCAATATGGCGCATCGGATTACGTTAATTCCTGGTAGCTCGGAAGTGTTTAAAGGAACAGCCGTCACTTATGCCACCGAGATGAAGACTGCCATGATAGGTGTGCCCGAGACGCTTATCGCCGAACATGGAGTCGTAAGCCGCGAGGTAGCGGAGCATATGGCGCTTGGCATGCGAAAATTGTCGGGAGCCGACTTCGCACTTTCATCAACCGGTATCGCAGGGCCTAGCGGTGGTAGCGACGAAAACCCGGTTGGGACCGTGTGGCTCGCTTTAGCCACCCCGACGGGAGTCGTCTCACAACGCTATAACTTCGGCAAGGACCGTGAAAACGTCATAGAAAGAGCTACCGTAACGGCTTATGCCATGTTGCTTCGGTATTTGAACGGACAAGATAAAAGTCAGGTATAAACATGTGTAGACTATTGAAGACCAAATCATCACTTTTTTTGCTTTCCTTTGCCGTCCTGTCGCTTTTTGGCTGCAGGCCAAAGGATGAGATATATAAGACAAGGCTGAAAATAAAAACGGGTGAGATGCCCGAACTGTCTTTTAGCCGTTATGAGGATGTCCTTTTCAACATGGACACGGCGGATTTTCAAACCGAGATTATGGCGGCACAAGCGGATTTCAAGCCTTTTCTTGATGGCGACTTAAGCAATCCGGCCCATGTCAAATATTTGAAGGATTTCGCCTGTGACCCGATGAGCAGGACTTTTTATCAAGCCGTCAAGGAGTCATTTCCCGATTTGAGCTATGTCAGACAAGTCGTAGAGTCGGTGTTTGCTCATTTCCATTATTATTATCCTGACGTACAGCTTCCCAAAAAGGTGTTTACCTGTGTTTCAGGCCTCAGTCAGGATGTTCCTTCCGTTCAGATCATTGAAGGCGACATGGTTATCTCTCTTGACTGGTATCTGGAGGGAAATGCTTTGTACGATGCTGTCGGCTTGCCGAAATACCTTTCTTCCCGCACGGGGAAAGCTACTATAGCTAAGGATGTGGCAATGTGTCTCTACCAGGAATATGTGTATGAATGGCGTAAGCAGACAAACTTGCTTGACGAAATGGTGGCGGCAGGCAAAGCCGACTTCTTCGTGGAGGGGCTCTGTCCTGCTATCGAAGACTGTGTATTGCTGGGTTATGATGAGAAACAGATGCAGTGGGTGCACGACAACGAGGGCTCTTTGTGGGCCGATATCGTTGGGAATAAACGGCTTTATTCCACTGGGCTGGATATGTACATGACCTTTCTGGCTGACGGTCCCTTTACCCAGGAATACAGCAACGACGCCCCTGCACGCTTGGGTGAGTTTTTAGGGCTGCGCATCATACGTTCCTACATGAACAGTCACAATGTCAGTCTACCGCAGCTGATGGCCAACAAAGACCTGCTTGGAATCTTTCAGGATTCAGGCTATAAGCCGAAGAAATGAGCTTCTGATTCAATAGTGCTTGATTGCCATGGACATGGAGATGACATCGGCTTGTTTCCTCTTTTTTATATAATTAATAATCATCACTATATCCGTTAACAAACGGAAATATTCGGTTATATACGTTTATTCAACGCTTTAGTCTTGACAGTGTTTTCATCTTTGCCACATCAAACAAATGACAATAGATGACAATAACACATTAAACCTTCTACGATTATGTTAGTCAAGACTTACGGATGCGCATTATACGGCATCGACGCGATTTCAGTCACCATCGAAGTGAACATTGACAAGGGAATACAGTTTTTCCTTGTAGGACTGCCCGACAGTGCAGTCAAAGAGAGCCATCAGCGCATAGAGGCTGCCCTTACCAATCTTGGTTTTTCTTATCCTCGCAAAAAGATCACCATTAACATGGCGCCTGCGGATATCCGAAAAGAGGGGTCGGCTTACGACCTGCCTATTGCCTTAGGCATCATGGCAGCGTCAGGTCAATTGGAAACTGGTATGCTGGAGCAATATGTCATTATGGGCGAACTGTCGCTCGACGGCGGTCTGAATCCCGTAAAAGGAGCTTTGCCCATCGCTATCAAGGCACAACAAGATGGATTCAAAGGTGTCATCATACCCAAAGCCAATGCCAACGAAGCCGCTGTGGTGGGTGATATCGACGTCATCGGTGCGGAGAGTTTGGCAGAAGTGGTGGATTTTCTTAATGGCAATGGAAATCTGCAGCCAACAGTATTGATGCAGGATGAAGTTTCACAAGATGCTCTCTACCCATACGATTTTAGCGACGTAAAAGGACAAGAGAATATTAAGCGCGCTCTTGAGATTGCTGCCGCAGGCGGGCACAACGTCATTTTGATTGGCCCTCCAGGAAGTGGCAAGACCATGTTGGCAAAACGTATGCCCTCCATTTTGCCTCCGCTTACGATGGCTGAAGCCCTTGAGACGACAAAAATTCACTCCGTGGCAGGACTGATGGGTAACAACACGTCTCTATTGATGATGCGACCTTTCCGTAGCCCACATCATACGATCTCAGATGCCGGCTTGGTAGGTGGAGGCACTTATCCTCAGCCTGGCGAGATCTCTCTGGCCCACAACGGAGTCCTCTTTCTCGATGAATTGCCTGAATTTAAAAGGACAGTACTAGAAGTCATGCGTCAACCAATGGAGGATCGCATCGTCACGATCTCGCGTGCCAAGATGTCGGTTGATTTCCCTGCCAATTTCATGTTGGTGTCGGCCATGAACCCCTGTCCATGCGGGTATTATAACCATCCCGACAAGGAATGTGTGTGCAAGGCCGGCGCAGTGCAGCAATACCTCAATCGTATTTCGGGTCCGCTGATGGATCGTATAGATTTACATGTGGAAGTCGTGCCCGTCCCTTATAAAGACTTAGCCGACAAGGCTCCTGGCGAGAGCAGCGCAGAGGTGCGTAAGCGTGTCATTGCGGCCCGTAAGATACAGGAGGAACGTTATGCCTCCTACCCAAACATCCATGCTAATGCCCAGATGACCACGCAACTCATACAGAAGTATTGTGATCTCGATGACGATTGCCGAGTCATGCTCAAAAACGCCATGAATCGCTTGGGCCTTTCCGCCCGGGCTTTTGACCGTATCCTTAAGGTCTCACGCACTATCGCCGATCTCGAAGGCACTGAAAAGATCCAATCCAACCATCTGGCCGAAGCGATTAATTATAGGAGTCTGGACAGGGAAAACTGGGGAAGATAAAGGAATTATATCAACGGTTAAACACATCAATAGTTCAACAAATCGTTAGATTACCTACGTGAATCTGCGATTTCGTCGTAGTTAATTCAACATTTTCCATATCTTTGCACCCCGAAAATTATCCTAAAGATAATTATATATCTTATTGAAAATCAACAATTAAATAATGAGTTTTAATATTTCAAAGTTAAGAAACATCGGTATTGCTGCGCATATCGATGCAGGAAAGACTACGGTTTCGGAGAGGATTTTGTTCTTTACCGGCGTAAACCGTAAAGTGGGAGAGACGCATGATGGCCAGGCCACCATGGATTTTATGAAACAGGAACAAGAGCGTGGCATTACCATCGCTTCGGCAGCTATCACGGCCCATTGGAACGATCATCAGATCAACCTGATCGATACTCCTGGTCACGTGGATTTCACCGTTGAGGTGGAGCGTTCGCTGCGTGTCATCGATGGTATGGTGGCGGTGTTCTGTGCCGTCGGCGGTGTGGAACCTCAAAGTGAAACCGTATGGAATCAAGCCGATAAATACCGAGTCCCTCGTATAGCTTTCGTGAACAAGATGGACCGTACGGGCGCCGACTTCCAGGAGGTTGTGAACCAAATGGTAAAATACTTAGGTGCCAATGCTGTGCCGATCCATCTTCCTATAGGAGCTGAAGCCAACTTCGAAGGCATGATCGACCTGGTGCAGATGAACTCCGTGACCTTCAAGGAGAAGGAGCGCATCGTTGGCCCGATTCCTGAAAACATGAAAGAACAAGCCGAAGCCGCTCGCCGCAATCTTATTGAGAAAATAGCTGACCTTGACGATGAGATTGCCGAACTATATCTTGACGATGCAGAGATTCCCGTTGAGAAACTGATGTCGGCCATCCGTTTGGCCACCATCAAACTGATGATGGTACCCGTGCTTTGCGGCGCAGCTTATAAAAACAAAGGTATCCAGTTGCTGCTCGATGCTATCGTTGATTATCTGCCTTCGCCAAAGGATCTCGGCACCGTTATCGCGCACGATGCATACGATGAAGAGAAGACTTGTCAGCGTAATCCTGTTGAGAGTGAGCCTTTCTCTGCTTTGGCGTTCAAACTTATCAACGACCCGTATGTAGGTCAGCAGACCTTCATCCGCATTTTCAGCGGCAAACTGGTGAACGGTATGAGCGTCCACAACACCAATAAGGGCAAGGATGAGCGCGTGGGCCGTATCTTCCGCATCAAAGCTAAAGAGCGTGAGGAGATTCCCGAGGCGGGTCCAGGCGAGATTGTGGCTTTGGTGGGTATGAAGTACACCCGTACGGGCGATACGCTCTGCGACGAGAAACACCCCATCTTGCTGGAATCTATCAACATCCCGCCAGCGGTGATTGAGATGAAAGTGAATCTTGACGACAAGAAAAACCGCAATAAACTCGGTGAGGCCTTGGCTAAGCTCTGCAACGAAGATCCTTCGTTCCGCGCTCATTTCGATGAAGAAACGGAAGAGACCATCATCGCTGGCATGGGTGAATTGCATCTGGAAATCATCGTCGACCGTCTGAAAGAAGAGTTCAAGGTGCCGGTCACCGTGGGTGCGCCTTCGGTATCGTTCCGCGAAACCATCACGGCTCCGTTCGAATGCAACTACCGTTATGTGAAGCAGACGGGTGGTAAAGGCCAGTTTGCTCATACTGTTATCCGCTTTGAGCCGAACCCGGGCAAAGGTTTTGAGTTTATCGACATCACCAAAGGCGGCGTCATCCCGAAAGAATACATCCCCTCTGTGCAAAAAGGTCTGGCGGCAGCCATGAACAAGGGCCCGTTTGCAGGCTATCCTGTGGTAGATGTGAAATGCGTCCTGGTCGATGGCAGTTCGCACCCTGTTGACTCCAGCGACATGGCCTTCCAGGTCTGTGCCCAGATGTGTTTCAAACAAGCCTTCATGAAAGCCAGCCCCGTGTTGCTCGAACCTATGATGAAGGTGGAGATCAATACTCCTGACGATTACATCGGCAATGTTACGGGCGACGTCAACAAACGTCGTGGCCGTATTGAAGCAATGCGTCGTTTCCGTAAGGGATCCCAGAAGCTGGATGCCTTCATCCCGCTGATGGAGATGTTCGGTTATGCCACCGCCTTGCGCAACCTTACCTCGGGCCGTGCCAACTACTCGATGGAGTTCTATCAGTATACGCCTACGCCGAAGGACAAGCAGGAGGAAATCGTGAAGGAAAGGAACACGAAGGAATAATCGTTGGCGATAGAAAAAAGAAAGGCGGAGATCCGGTGTTGGTCTCCGCCTTGTTTTTTTTATTGCGTTGCGCCGTCTTATGCTTTGTAGAAGCCTTTCTTTTCCAGGTATTTGAATGCCTTTTCTGGCATAAAATGTCTCACGTCTAGTCCTTGACGGATACAGTCGCGAATAAAAGTGGAAGAGACCTCTATGATAGGGGTTTTCAGTATCGTGACAGAGGGATGATTGCGGAGTTCGCCGCCATCGTAACCTTCACGGGGAAAGACAAGGAGTTTGTAATTGTCCAATATCTTTTGATATTCCCGCCATTGCGGGAGGTTTTGCAGACTGTCCATCCCGCAGATGAAGACAAACTGGCATTCGTGGTGTTGCTCTGATAAAGCGGTCAACGTGTTGATGGTATAGGAGGGCAGGGACAGATGCATCTCTATGTCGTTGACATGGAAACGCGGATCATCGCCGATGGCGAGTTTGACCATCTTGAGTCGTTCCTTGTCCTCCAAAAGGTCAGCTTTCTGCTTGAGCGGGTTCTGTGGCGAGACGACGAACCATAGTTCGTCAAGGTCGGAAAACTCCACCAAATAGTTCGCCAACATCACATGACCGTGATGGATGGGATTGAACGAACCAGAGTAGATGCCGATCTTTTTCATGCCTTGAGGAATGCAGTTACCACTTCTAGAATCTCGCGCTTGGCGGTGTCCAAATCATCGTTGATAATGGTGGCGTCGAACTTGCCTTGAGCGAAGTCCATCTCCCATTCGGCTTTAGCCAGACGTTTTTCGATGGCTTCCATGCTGTCGGTCTGACGCTTGATGAGGCGGTCACGCAAAACTTCAATGGAGGGGGCCTGGATGAAGACGGAAAGCGCCTTGTCACCATAGAATTTCTTGATGTTCACGCCACCGCAGACATCCACGTCGAAAGCCACATGTTTGCCTTGTTTCTGCATCTTTTCAACGACGGATTTCAGCGTGCCATAGCAGGTGCCTTGATAGACCTCTTCCCATTCAAGGAACTCGTCATTCTCAACCCGTTTCATAAACTCATCATGGCTGAGGAAGTAATAGTCTTTTCCGTTCTTTTCGGTGCCTCGAGGCGCTCGCGTAGTAGCGGAAACCGAAAAAGCCAATTCGGGAATGTTTTCCATCAAATGGGTCACCAAAGTAGTCTTACCTGACCCTGACGGGGCAGAGAAGATAAGCAGTTTTCCAGCAGGTTTCTTCTTTCTCATAGCTGATTTACAATATGTTACAAAGTTGCTCTTTGATTTTTTCCAGTTCATCCTTCATTTTGACTACGATTTTTTGGATGTTCACCTCATTGGCCTTGGAACCCAGGGTGTTGATTTCACGCCCCATCTCTTGGCTGATGAATCCGAGTTTCTTTCCTGCTTGGTCGTCGTCACAACTCTCATTGAAGTAGTTGCAGTGCTGACGCAGGCGGACTTTCTCTTCCGTAATATCCAGTTTTTCAAGATAATAGATAAGTTCCTGTTCGAAACGGTTTTCATCATATTGTCCCGCTGAAGTCAATTCGGAGAGGTTCTTGACAAGTCGTTGTTTGATGGTGTCGTGCCTTGTTTTTTCAAAAGGTTCCACCTGTCCGAGCAGGTCAAGGATGAGCTCCACGCGGTGCAACAGGTCTTTCTTTAAAGTCTGGCCTTCTTGGATGCGGAATCCGTCGACAGTGTCAAGAGCCTGGTCGATGGTTTCATTGATTTTATTTACAAAGGCTTCGTCATAACTTTGTTCCGGAGCGTTGAAGATGCCAGGCATGCGGAAGAGCAGTGCGGCCATATCGGTTGATGGCTCGATGCCAAGTTCCTTGGAGATGTCCTGAATCTGTTTCAGATAGGAAGCCACCAAGGCGCCGTCAATGGGGTTGCTTTGACCTAGGTCTGTGTCGGTGATGTTGATCATCACATCGATTTTGCCTCGTTGAAGCCGGTTGCCTATCCTGTTACGGAAGTCTAATTCCGCAAAACGCAACTCATTAGGCAATTTCACCTGAAGGTCCAGCTGTTTGCTGTTCAAGGTCTTTATCTCAACAGTAATCTTTTTGGTATTGATGGTGTTTTCAGCTATGCCGTAGCCGGTCATCGAGCGAATCATATTCAATAAAAGTTTTAAAAAACAAAAATAGGAAAGATTGTTGTATTCACCTCCGTGGGTTATTCATTTTGTTTGTTTCATTCGGAGCAGTTTCACCATTTTAAGGCTGGTGTCAAGAAAAATAAGCGGGGCATAGCCATTGCGCTCAATCTGTCGGATCGCTTCTTCCATTAGTTCGGTGATCTGTGCCAAATTGAGCGGATTGACGTAAGGAGCGAAGTTGGCGTTAAAGGATTTTTCATCCTCGGGCAACATTACCAAGTCTGCAAGGTTGTTGTTGAAGAGCATGGCGTTGCGGATGATTTTCAATCCATAAGCCAAGAGTTCTTTTTGTTTTTCACGACCAGCGCTTTTGATGTTGTTGGCAAAATCGACGAGTTCACTGACCGCTGCCTTAAAGCATAAACGCATCCATTGCTGGAAGGTCCTGAAGAAGAACTTCTCTTCTTCCTGGTCTTGAGCATAGTGGCAGGCGCTGATCCAATTGCCCTCCGCAATCATAGCGGCATCGTGAGCGTTATGAGGGTCGCATTCCTGAAGCTTCACCAACGCGGTCTCTAAGTCGGTCGTTTCAATGTGCGGTATCTTGATCAAGGCGGTCCTCGAACGTATGGTGGCCAACAGCTGGTCCTGGTTCTCTGCAATCAGGATGAACACGGTCTTCGCAGGAGGCTCTTCAAGGAGCTTGAGCAGTTTGTTGGCGGCCTCAATGTTCAACTTCTCGGCCATCCAAATGATGGCGATCTTGTAGTCGCTTTCGTAGGACTTGAAACTCAGTTTGCGGAGCAAAGCGGCAGCGTCGCGCACGTTAATGATGCCCTGTTTGTTTTCAACGTCAAGATAATCGTACCACGAGGCTGAATCGACATAGCCTTTGTTCTGCAAAATGTAGTCCCGCCATTCCTCCATAAAGAGGTCGGATTCATTTGAAGACTTGATCTTTTTGGTCGTGGTCGTCGGAAAGACGAAATGCAAATCCGGATGGATCATTTTGCTGATTTTCTGGCAACTGGGACAAACGCCACAGCTGTCATGCTCTGTTCGGTTAGGGCACATGATGTATTGTGCGTAGGCCAATGCCAATGGCATCTTGCCGTTGCCCGAGGGTCCAAGAAACAGCTGAGCATGAGGAATCCTACTCTCTTTCACGCTCAGTATCAGCTTCTGTTTAATGGCTTCCTGGCCAATGACATCCTTGAATTGCATATCCTTGTGAAATAACGGGTCAAAGGTACGCTTTTTCTTCATATCTTTGCGCCAAATTCTTAATAAGCATATTATGTTGAGCGAACAGGAACAAATCAGAAGAAATTCGTTAGCCGAACTTTATAAGTTAGGTATCAATCCTTATCCTCAGGCCGCTTTCCCGGTGAGTGTGAGCACGACTGAGATTCTGGAACGTTTCGATGACAACCAGCCTGATCAGTTTCAGGACATCACCATCGCCGGCCGTATCATGAGCCGTCGCATCATGGGTGCCGCCTCATTCTGCGAGTTGCAGGATGCAAAAGGCCGTATTCAGTTGTATGTGAAACGTGATGAGATTTGCCCTGGCGAGGATAAGACGATGTACAATACGGTGTTCAAGCGTTTGCTCGATATCGGTGACTTCATCGGCGTGAAAGGATTTGCTTTCCGCACGCAGATGGGCGAAATCTCGGTGCATGTCAAGGAACTGACAGTGTTGAGCAAGAGTCTGCGTCCGCTGCCTATCGTCAAGGAGAAGGACGGCGTGAAGTACGACGAATTCAACGACCCCGAACTGCGCTACCGTATGCGTTATGTGGATCTTGTGGTCAACGACAAGGTGAAGGACATCTTCATCACCCGCACCCGCATCATCGACAGCATCCGCCGTTTCTTCAACGAGAGCGGCTATCTTGAGGTGGAAACGCCTGTCCTGCAAGCCATCCCTGGCGGCGCCACGGCGCGTCCCTTCATCACGCACCACAATGCCTTGGACATTCCGATGTACTTGCGCATCGCCGATGAGCTTTACCTGAAGCGCCTCATCGTGGGCGGCTTCGAAGGCGTGTATGAGTTTTCGCGCAACTTCCGCAACGAGGGCATGGACCGCACCCACAACCCCGAGTTCACGGCAATGGAAATCTACGTGGCCTACAAGGATTACCTCTGGATGATGGACTTCACCGAGGCCATGATTGAGCGCACCGTAACGGAGGTGTTAGGCACTGATACCGTGAAAGTTGGCGACAACGAAATCTGCTTCAAGCGTCCCTTCAAGCGCATCACGATGATTGACTCCATCAAGGAGAAGACCGGCATCGACATTACCGGCATGGATGAGGCGCAACTGCGCGACGTGTGCAAGCAACTCGGCATCGAGGTGGACGAAACGATGGGCAAGGGCAAACTGATCGACGAAATCTTTGGCGAGAAGTGCGAAGGCACCTACATCCAGCCGACCTTCATCACCGACTATCCCGTGGAGATGTCGCCGCTCTGCAAGCGTCACCGCAACAACCCCGAACTGACTGAGCGCTTTGAGCTGATGGTCAACGGCAAGGAGTTGGCCAACGCCTACACCGAACTCAACGACCCGATCGACCAGCGTGCACGTTTCGAGGAGCAGATGAAACTCTCCGAACGCGGCGACGATGAGGCTATGTTCATCGACCAGGACTTCCTTCGCGCTCTTGAATACGGTATGCCTCCTACTTCAGGCATGGGCATCGGTATCGACCGTTTCGTAATGTTGCTGACGGGTCAGACGACCATCCAGGAAGTGTTGTTATTCCCGATGATGCGTCCCGAAAAGGTTGTGAAAAACGCCACCAAGGAAGACTTTATGGCGCTTGGCATGGCAGAAACATGGGCCACCCTGCTTTTGAGCAACGGTTATAACACCATCGAGCAGCTGAAAGCCGAAAAGCCTACCGCCCTGCGTGAGAAACTGAATGGTCTTCGCAAGAAAAACAAACTCGACATCCCTGCTTTGCAGCTGGAAGAAGTCGAGGCTTGGATGAAGTAATCATGGCCCTAGATGAAACGAAAAAAGGCTCCCAGCGGAGCCTTTTTTTATTTGATATATCTGTTTGTATCAAAGCAGTTTCTCAAAAGCGACGCGTTTTCCGTGTTCGTAGCGGACGATACCGCAGTAAGTGAAGCCGAACTTTTCAAGAAGGTTGAGCATATACTGGTTTTTCTCGTGCGTGTCGATCTTGAAACTGTGGACATCTTGCAGGATGGCTTCTTTGGCAGCATGGCGCAGTAAGGCAGAGGCCACCCCATGTCTAACGAACTTTTTCCTAACGCAGATGCGATGCACCACGACATAATTGCCAGTGCTGAGCCACTCGCCTTCAAGGTTTTCATATTCAGGTTCTCCGTTGATAACGATGGCGGCATAGCCGGCAATATCGCCTTGCAGTTCGCATATCCAACCTATGCCGTCGCGGATGTCGTCCTTGATACGGTCGCGTTGCGGATAGCCATCCTGCCACTGGTCGATGCCACGATCACCCAGTGAACGCTGGGCGTCGGCAACGATTTCCATGATGCTGTCCACATCATTGGAAGTGGCCTTGCGGAAGACTATGTCGCACTCTTCTGTCATCTTACTTTGATCCTTTGTCCGATTTGAAGCACTTTCGTTTCGCGTATACCGTTCAGTTTGCAGAGTTTTTTGACGGTAGTGTGGTATTTCCGAGCAATGCCGCCTAATGTGTCGCCTTTTCTTACTTTATGATAGACGGCTTTCGGGGCGGCGGGTTTCGGAGCAGGTGCTTTTGAAGCGGCCAGCGACTCCTTGTCGGATTGTCCGTAGTGTGAGTTGATGCTGAAATAGTGTTTTCTCAGCGTGAAAACAGTGCAACGCAAAATGCCGTTTTCGAAATCGAAGATGCGTTGTGGGTCGAATGGCTGACCCATATAACGGGTCTCGAAGTGAAGGTGAGGTCCGGTAGAACGCCCCGTGGAACCGCCGTAACCGATGAGTTCTCCTGCGGTCACGACATCGCCGCTATTGACGATGTATTTGCTAAGGTGTCCATAGTAGGTCTCAAGTCCATTGGCATGACGGATGACGAGGACATTTCCATAACCGCCGGTGTAGCGGGTTGGAAGAGCCACGCGGACGACACCGTCAAAGGCGGCATAGACTGGGTCACCTAGGTCAAGGTCAATGTCAACGCCTTTGTGAGGACGGCGTCCTCTGTACTTGAATTCAGATACGATTTGACCTTTGTTTGGGATGCAGTAACCATGCAAAGAATCGATAAGCACAAGATCGACTTCGTCAGGCAGATTCTTTAAGTCGACGTCGCGATAGGTGTGTACCTGGTCAGTGTCCCAGTGGTCGCTGTCGAGTGTGTCGGGAAGTATGGGCTTGGTGATGTCGAAGAACGCCCACGTGTTGTCGTCGAATAGAACAACTTTGTGGTATTTGTCATCGGTGTCCAAGGTGTCGAACGGAACAGGGATATTGCCGAAACGGCTTTCGCTTTCTTCGTCGATTTCTTCTTCAGCCAATTGATTGTCTTCGTAGGTGCCTGTGGTATCTTGATAGATGTAGATGGTGTCGTAAACGATGGTGGTATAACGGTCGCGAATGCGTTGGAAGATGTTTTTTCTGTCTTGTGAGTAAACGCTAAGAGTAAAAATGAGACAGAGTGAGAATAAGAGAACTTTTTTCATAGGGTCATTGGGTAAAAACAAATAGGGTTAGGGGATAAAAATAAAAATGCAAAGGTAAAGATTTTTTTCTAAAAGTCGGGTGGGATTTTTTTGGAAAATCAGTCCTCTGAAATCTCGCTTAAGGTATTTCTGTAAGCGGAAAAGACGTTCGCGCGTGAGATGTAGCCTAAATACTTGCCGTTTTTAATGACAGGGATGTTGTATTTGCCAGATTCCTGGAATTTTTTCACGATGTCGCCCATGGGCTCCTCCGGGTCGATGATATAGTCGGGCGTGACCATGAAGTCTTGGATGGAATGGCTGTAGAGGTCTTCCTCAAACATGATGTTTCTGATGTGGTCGAACAGAATGTGACCGCAGAAATTGCCTTCGGAATCTACGACAGGGAAGATGTTTCGAGTGGATGAAGCAATAAGAGGCATCAGATCACCCAAGGTTTTGTCGGGAGCGATGATGCTGAAATTGTTCTCGATCAGTTGGTTTATGGCCATCATGTTGAGAATACTCTTATCCTTGTTATGCGTGACCTCTACGCCTTGTTCGGCAACGGCGTTCGTATAGACGGAATGCTTAAAGAAAATTCTGTTGACGGCATAGGAAAGGGCGGCCACAATCATCAGAGGGACGACGAGTGCGTATCCGTTTGTGATTTCTGCGATGAGGAAGATGCCTGTTAATGGTGCATGCAGCATGCCGGCTATCAAACCGCTCATACCGACAAGGGCAAACTTGGCGGGGTCAAGGTCACCTATACCCAGATAGTTGATGGCGAGGGCGAAAAAGAGGCCAGTGAAGGCGCCGATAAACAAGGCGGGAGCAAAGGTGCCGCCAACGCCACCTGCGCCAAAGGTAAGGGCCGTGGCAAAAGCCTTAAAGAGTATGATGCCTGCAAAAAGTAACAGCACCACCCAATCAATATCTTTGAATTTGGCAAACCACGGATTGCCGAAGATGGGACTATAATCACCGGCCAGTGCCGAGTTTATGGCCTCGTAGCCTTCACCGTATAAGGCAGGGAAGAGGAAGATAAGGATGCCAAGCAGGGAAGCACCGATGAAGAAACGCATCCAAGGCGATTCTATTTTCTTGAAACGCTTTTCAATGCTGAATGTAACTTTTAGAAAATAGGCCGATATCAGCCCGGCGAACAGCCCTAATCCTATATAATAGATGGTGTTCGAAGGAATGAATCCTTCAGTGATGGCGGCGGGATATTCCACGGTCTGGCCAAGGAAAAAGTAGGCTGTCAGAATAGCTGTGAACGACGAAACGATGATGGGTACCAAGGCGTTGAGAGAGAGGTCGATCATCAGTACCTCAAGGGCGAATACGATGCCAGTGATGGGTGCCTGGAAGATGGCGGCCAAGGCGGCAGCGCCACCCATGCCGATGAGCAGCATGATATGCTTGAAGTCAAGTTTAAGCAGCTGCCCTATGTTTGAGCCGATGGATGCCCCCGTTGATACCGATGGACCTTCCAATCCGACCGAACCGCCGAAACCGACCGTGAGAGCACTGGTGACAATCGATGACCATGTGCTGTGCCGACTTACGATGCCTTTCTTTTTCGAAATGGCATACAGAATACCCGGAATGCCATGCCCGACTTCCTTTTTCAGGATGTATTTGCAAAACAGAATAGTGAGGGCAATACCTATGGCAGGACAGATGAAATAGAGCAGATGCGAGTAATCGAACTGTATGGCCATGACAGCATCGCGTATGCCGTGCGCCAGTTTCTTGATGGCAATAGCGGCCACTCCGGCAAGGAAACCTGTCGGGATGCTCAAAAGCAACATGAACTGCCGGTCAGAGAGGTGCTTGCTTCTCCAGACGTTCAGTTTGTCAATCCAAGCGTTGATTTTGTCTTTCAGCATCGTTAGTGCCCTTTTTCGAACCGCTAAAATAGGAAAAACTTTTGTAGTAATGCTTTTTCTTTAATTTTGCAGCCTAACAAATGATAGAAAAATGAAAATCGTCAGCTATAATGTGAATGGCATTCGTGCCGCCATTGGAAAAGGATTGTTGCAGTGGATAGACAGTTATCAACCCGATGTGCTGTGCTTCCAGGAGCTGAAGGCCACGCCTGACCAGATTCCATTGATGGATTTCGAAATGATGGGTTATCATCATTATTGGTTTCCCGCTAAGAAAAAAGGCTATAGTGGGGTGGGACTCATCTGCAGGCAAGAGCCCGACAACGTTGTCTACGGGATGAACAATCCGATTTATGATGATGAAGGACGATTTCTCCGTGTTGATTTCGGTGACCTCTCGGTGGTAAGCGTCTATCACCCTTCTGGCACGACGGGCGACGAGCGGCAGGCTTTCAAAATGGAATGGCTGTCGTTTTTTCAAAAATTCGTCAATGAATTGCGCAAAGAACGCCCGCAGCTGGTGCTTTCGGGCGATTACAACATCTGCCACGAGGATATCGATATCAACAACCCGAGAAAACACGACACTTCTTCAGGCTTTTTGCCCGAGGAGCGCCAGTGGATGACGGGTTTCCTTGCCGATGGTTACATTGATAGTTTCAGGTATCTGGTAAAAGAACCGAATCGTTACAGCTGGTGGAGTTTCCGCGCCGGAGCGCGCCAGAAGAACCTCGGCTGGCGCATCGATTATCATATGGTGACCGAAAACCTGAAGGATCGCATAGCTGGCGTTGATATTCTGCCTCAAGTCATGCAGTCGGACCATTGTCCTATTGTTCTCGAACTAAAATGATTCGGGAAAACGTGAAACCGATTCGGAAAAAGTCGTATCTTTGCAGCCTGTCTCCAAGATTTGGCCTAATAGTTCAAGGGATAGAACGGAAGTTTCCTAAACTTTAAATCTAGGTTCGAGTCCTAGTTGGGCTACAAGCATTGTAAATATTTTAAAATCAAATATTTGCAATGCTTTTCTTTTTCAATGGCTGAATAATATGAATGCTTTTTTCCCGTTGTTAAAGGGATTGTTGTATCTTTACAGCTCAAAACAGATTGCTATGAACCGAATTAGGATTTTTATACTCATATTGTTGGGAGTTGTCTCGTTGAAGTCATTTGGACAAGATGGTCTTCCCATAGGGAGTTGGCGCACTCATCTTCCATTCCAAAAGGTAATTGACGTTGAGGTGTTCGGGCAAAAGATATATGCCGCTACCGAATATGAATTGTTCTATTACGATCAGGAGGATAATTCTATCAATAAGCTGAATAAAATCAACGGATTGTCTGATATAGGAATAAGCAAAATCCGGTATTGTAAGGACCAAAACCTTCTTTTTGTAGGGTATACCAATACCAACATTGATTTGATATATCCAGATGGGGATGTGGTCAATTTGAGTGACATCAAGGATAAGAGCATCCTTGGCAATAAAGTCATTAATAATGTTGTGTTTTATGGACATTATGCGTACGTCGCCTGCGGTTTTGGTATTGTTGTGATTGATACGGAGCGCTTAGAGGTAAAGGATACTTATTATATTGGACCATTGGGCGCCGCAGTCAATGTGACGGACATCGCTTTTTTTAATGGGAAAATATATGCATCGACTGATGAAGGTGTATATTTCGCTTCCATGGATGCACAGAATCTGGCCTACTATGCTGCTTGGTCTCATGATACCACGTTAAGTCATCCTCATGGCAATTACAATCAGCTGGAGGTTTTTGCAGGGCACTTGTTGCTGAATTATGATGGGGGCGTAAACGATACCATTTTTTATAATGACGGCTCTCAATGGTCTGTTTTTGAACCTGCAGGCTATTCTTCAAAATACGAGCTTCGCGCTTGTGACGGTCAGTTGATTATATGCAATGCATATAGTGTCAGTGTTTTTGATGAATTGTTTGAGCGTACATACCAAATTTACAATCCCGGAGGAAGCATCATCCCGCTATCAGCAGTCGCCGATGCCACGGGAACCTTCTGGATTGGGGATAATGGGCGTGGCATGATTAGAACCACGGATGGTTGGAACAACATGGATGTGCTTCCTAATGGCCCATATAGTAAGAATTCTTTCCATCTACAGGCATGTGGCGACCAGGTGTGGGTGTCGAGTGGAGGCCATGCAGGTGACTGGAGCCCGCGCTATATGCGTGAAGGTGTGTTCCGCTTTAATGGCATGTGGACGAATTTTAACCGCAAGACATCGAATGATTTTGCACCGTTTTTTGATTTCGTTTGCTCTGCTACCAATCCATGGGATCCGTCAGTGACCTACGTTGGCACTTGGGGCAGTGGCGTGTTGAAAATTGTCGATGATGAATTGGTTGAGGTTTACAATGCCGAGAATAGTACGCTCGACTATTGGATCTCCAACCCTTCTCTCATTAACATCAGCGGACTGGCATTTGATAGTAAAGGCAATTTATGGGTTGCCAACACGGGTGCAACCAGTCTGTTGTCTGTCATGGAGCCCGATGGGACATGGCACTCTTATAATCTTGGAGGCACATATAGCGGCATCGACATTTCGACTTTAACGGTCGATTCTAAGGATAATAAGTGGATTATCCGTAGGACATCTACTGGTACGGATAGTCAGATTCTTGTTTTTAATGATAATGGTTCTTTGGATATCACATCCGATGACCAGGTTGTGGCTTTAAGTAAAAATGTAGGCGGTTTACCTGGTAATGTGGTGAATTGTATCGCTGTGGATCGGAAAGGCTATGTTTGGCTGGGAACAGACATGGGCGTTTGTGTTTTTTACGATTCTGACAAGATTTTCACCACTCCCGGCTACACTGCGTCAGAAGTGTGGATTCCTCGCAATGATGGCACAGGACAATACGATCCGTTGTTTGATGGTTCTAATGTGCTCGCTATTGCGGTTGACGGAGGCGGAAGCAAATGGTTCGGGCTTGAAACCGGCGCATATCTGATTTCTGAAGACAATAGTGAGTTCAAATGCAATTTCACTATGGATAACAGTCCGCTTCTTGACAATTCCGTTCAGTCTATTGCGATTGATAAGGAAGGAGAGGTGTTTTTTGCTACGGACAACGGGCTCATTTCTTTTAAGGGAACGGCTACGCCCTTTGAACCAGAGAACAGTGATGTCGTGGTATATCCTAATCCTGTCGAGCCTGGCTTCTCGGGATATGTCGGCATTAAGGGCTTGGTCCAAGACGCTTTGGTGAAGATTACTGCTGTTGATGGTGCTTTTGTGACGAGTCTTCAAGCTGAGGGAGGACAGGCCGTATGGGACTGCACGACCATTGACGGACAGAAGGTGCGACCCGGCGTTTATCTTATTTTTGTGAGTACCAGCGATGGCTTCGAACGATATGCAACGAAAATCCTGATTATGAACTAATGGAAGATAAACAACAAGGTGTTGTCATTCAAACCGTCAAATATGGAGACACGAGCCTGATTGTAAAGGTGTTTACACGACAATTGGGTTTGCAGTCTTATATGGTAAAAGGCGTTTTTGGCAAGTCTTCCCATAATCGGGTTGCATTGTTCCAAAACCTGAACATCATAAATTTTGTACAAACGGGCAAAGCACAGACAAAATCGCTAGGGTATCTTAAAGATGTTGAGGTTGCTTATGTTTATCACAGTGCGCCTTTTGTGATGAATAAAATCGCCATCATGATGTTTGTCAGCGAATTACTGTCTAAATCCATTACTGGAGAGGAACAGAATAAGCCATTTTATGATTTTATTGTCCATTCGCTACAATGGCTTGATTTGTCGGAACAGGGTTATGCCAATTTCCCTTTGTATTTTTCATTGGAAGTCTGTCGTTTTTTAGGTTTTTATCCTAAATCTAACTATGCAGCTGGCAGTTTTTTTGATCTTATGGAGGGGCAGTATGTGGGCCAAGCGCCACTTCATCCTTACTATTTGGAACCCGAGACTGCGTTGTTGCTTTCGCATTGTCTTGATAAAGGCATTGATGCGATAGCCGAGATGCCTATGAATGTGAGGCAACGTCGTGCTCTACTTGATGGGATTATCACCTTTATGCGACTTCATGCTCCGTTTTTAAAGGGCTTGCAATCGCTGGAGGTGTTAGAGAGCGTGCTATAAAAAAAGCCAGCCGAAGCTGGCTTTTTTAGTTGCATAAAAGCAATGCCGTTCGAATTACTTTAAATCTAACGATGTTTGACCAATCAGTTTGCCGTTTTGTTCGTAAACATCGATGAAGTAGTAACCTGACATGAGTTGGATGTCAGAAGGCTTGTTATAATAGGCCCGGACTGCTGTCTCTTTGTTGTCGTAGTTGACGCGGATTTTTTCGGTGTACTGCAAGGTTTCTCCATTGGATTGGAAGGAATACTCATCGCCCTTACCTTTGCTGATAATGGCCTTGGTCGGGTCTGCAATACGAATGTAAAAGACTTTTGAACCGGGTTCTACCAAATCGTTTTGAGCTAGATCAAAGTCGACGCGAATGCGTTCGGCGCGCGAAGCCTTATCGGTCTCCGTTTCGCTCTTTCCACCCTTGAAGCGAACGGCGTTTGCACTAAGACCGTGAATTTTCATTGTGGCGGCTTGGTTTACTTTGCTAGAGAGCTCTTCTTTTTGACGAATGAGATTTGAATTTTCGCGTTGTTCGGCGCGGAACTCCTCGCGGATGCGTTCGTTTTCGGCTACCAATTCGCGGTTCACGGTATAGAGTGAATCCATCTGTCTCACATATTTTTGTGAAATAGCTTGCAATTCAGTTACTTTTTTCTTTATGCGGTTATACTCCCATTGAGAATCCAGCAGCTTTTTGATTTCTTGCGCGTCAGCTTGGATGATGCTGTCTTTTTCAGCAAGCTCATTGCTGAGTTCGCCATAGCTGTCTTTTAACTCGTTGTGGACTTTCATGAGACTGTCCACTTCTGCTTGGAAATCGGCTCGTTGTAATTCCTTTTCAGCTTCAAGGTTCTTTAAGTCGCTTTTTAATGATGACATCCAGACGAGCGTTCCGACAAGGGCCAAAGCAAGGAGGCCGAGAGTGGCATATGCCCAAATCGGTTTTTTAGTTTTATTGTTTTCCTTATCCATTTTAATTGGTGTTTGTTATTGCCTAATGACCATTAATGCTGCAAATATATGAAAATATGAAATACCTCAAAAAATTGGTCAAAAATCTTTTACGGGTTCCACTTTCATATAACTGATGTTGATCGGGACATATTGTCCTACTGATTCAATGAGAACGACAAGTCTTCGTTTTCCTTTTTTTTCTGCAAGTGTGCCGGTTAGACCCATCAACGGACCGCTGGTAATACGTACGAGCTGTCCCTCATGTAAATCATTGCCGATGGGTAATACATCTTCGTCAGAGTCTGCGATGTATCTTTTTATGGCGAGGATTTGATTGTCTGGAATTTTTGCAGGCTGTTGTTCAAAAGTGACGAATTTCAGAACGCCAAATACTTGAAGTGCCTGAAAGAACTCTTTTGACGAAACATGGACAAAAACATAGGAGCGGAATAGCGGCTCTTCGACTCTTTTTTTTCGGTCGCTCCATTGCTTTAATCGGGTGATCAAAGGGAGATAGGTCTCAATGCCTGCATTCTGCAATTGAGCGGCCACTTTCTTTTCCGATCGCGATCTGACATATAGCGCGTGCCAGTTTTTTGTTTCAGGTTTGTCCATCATTTTGTCAAGAGGTTATTTTCCCCTCTTTCTGCGTTTGCCTTTTACTTCGTTTTCACCATAATAACTCATGCCATATCTGCTATATGCGCCATAGCTATATCCGTAACCATATCGATACCCATAGTGTTGGCCATATCTGCTTTTATATGGGCCGTAATCACTTTGCATCTTGATTCCGTTGATGATGATGTTGACCGGGATATTTCTGTCTTCTATGTCTTTGATGATATTTCCGAAGAAATTCTTGTTTGTTTCGCCTTGACGGACAATGAAAAGATTGACATTGGAATGTTTCATTAGCAAATAGGCGTCTGTCACCAGGCCCAGAGGTGGCGTGTCTATGATGATATAATCATATCTCTGTTTTAATTCTTGGATTAAAAGGTTGCATTTCTCACTAGCGATGAGTTCTGCAGGGTTGGGTGGGATGGGGCCGCTTGTGATAATGTCCAGATTCTGGACTTTTCCTGAAGGCTGGATAATCTGTTCAAGGTTTTCTTTGTTGGAAAGATAGGAGCTCAAGCCAATATTGTTGCTTAATCCAAATTCTTCGTATATCTTTGGTTTGCGCATGTCAAATCCGAGCAATATGGTCTTTTTGCCGAACAAGGCGTAAACGGATGCAATGTTCATGCTGTTGAAACTCTTTCCCACTCCCTGTGTGTCGCTGGTGACAAGGATGACAGAGGGGGTCTGGTTCTGGGTTATGAATTCGATGTTGGTCCTTATTAAGCGGAAAGCTTCAGCTATGGACGACTTTGGAGCTTCAAGAACGACAAGAGGGCTGCTGCTTTCGTTTTGGGCTATCTGACCGATGATGGGGTTTTTGGTCAGTTTTTCAACGTCTTTTTTATCGTTGATGGTAACATTGAAAAACTCTTTCAAAAACAGATATAGAGCTGGCAGCAACAGTCCGAGAAGCAACGCGATCAGATAATTGAGCGTGCTGCGAGGCGCTATCTTAACAACCTGTTCAATACGTGCAACGTCTATTATTTCGTTGTCAGGCGTATTGGACGCCCTAAGGATTTGGGCTTCAGCGCGACGTTGCATAAGATAATTGTAGGTGTCTTCGTTTAGGGCGAATTTTCTTTGATACCCCATCAATTCTCGCTGTTTATGTGGCAGGTTTCTCGATTCTGCTTCAACTTTAGCAATGCGTTTGTCAATCTCAGCGAGACTGACTTGCGCATTTGAAACCAGGTTGTTTGCGCTTTCAAGCAAGGTTTTCTTGAGCGTTACGATTTGTTCGTCAAGTTTGATGATGTTGGGGTGCTGCTCGGAAAGTGAAGCTACCTGTGCGGCTCTGGTTTGGGAGAGCGTAACGAGGTCGAGGACCAGCTTATTAAGCAATTGGTCGTTGATTCCCATTGTGCTTGGCGCTGCCAGGTTTTCCGGATCTTCGATTTGCATCTGGATGTATTTTTGCAGACGCTGATATAATTTAAGGTTTACGTCAATTTCAGCGCGGTCTTTCTCCAGAGCTTGTAAATTCATGTAAATCTGCTGCGCTTGTGCATCTAGATTCATGAGATCATTGCTGGAACGATAATCCTGTAAATTGATTTCGGCGTTGTGCAGGGAGTCTTGAATCTCGCTTAATTGTCGGTCAATGAAATTGATGGTGTTTTCCGAAACTTTGTTTTTCTTTTCCAACCCGCTTGTGACATATTCGTTCATCAAACTATTGGTGAATTCTGTTATTTTCAGCGGATTAGTGCCTGTTGTTACTACCGAAGCGATGGAAGACTGTTTGCTGGATGGATTAATGCTGAATGATCTCATTTTCCTTGTCAAGCTCGTGTAATCGTTTAGCATGAACATGAGTTTTCTATCACCGTCGGTTTTCGAATTGTAACGGTCGTTCAGCACCACACGCATGCGATTGTAACCATTGTCGATCCATTCGCCCTGTTGGTAAACGCTATCTAGTTTAATGTCTTCGTCTTGTCTTTTTACCGTTTGGCACAGAATGAAATCATAAATCTTGCAAAAATCATCATTTGCCTTTAGTTCGATCCTGCCGCTATCCAGAATGGAGACATAATAAACGAGGCCTACAGCTTGGGGGAAACTGCGGTCAAATTCCACATCAAACGGGGCGGTTTTATACAGCTCGGTGGAGGCAACCCGGCCTTTCTCCCAATAGCTCACCTCCAGATTCATGTTTTTTACCACACGTTCCGTCAAAGCATAAGATTTCATGATAGCCATTTCGTTTTCTAGATTCTGCTGGTTTCCATAACTTATGCCTGTCATAAGGGCTGTCGGGTCAAAGCGTGATTGGTCACTGTTAATCAAGACGGTTCCCGTAGCCTGATAGACGTTGGTCTTGTATCGATTATAAAGGAAACATGCCGCCAAGGCTAAGACAACGCATATGGCGAATAACCGCCAGTTGTCTAAGAATTTATAAATCAAGTTTTTTATATCAATATCTTGATCAGCGGAGTCGTTGTTTTTGTGGTTAGCATTAGCCATGATTGGAGCGATTTTGTGTTACTATTTTTTCAGTAAGGAGAATAAAGTGACACCCAGAGCAGCAACAGAAATTACCGTGGAATAGGGGAAAGTCGTGAAACCCCATTGCTTGATTTTCATCGGTTCGACATAAACGATGTCGTTGGGTTTTAAAAAGTAATATGGCGAGGAAAGGATGTCGGCTTTACCCAGGTCAACTATGACTATCTCTGAACCGTTTTCTGTTTGTCTTACGATTTTAACTTGATCGTTTTTTGCAAAATTGGTTGTGTTTCCCGCCATGGCAATGGCTTCGAAAAGATTGATTTCGGACTGGTATACTTTATACATACCAGGTTTGTTGACTTCTCCTAAAACAGTGAGGTTGAAATTGGCCAACTTAACAATCAGCATGGCTTGGGTTATGTATTTGTTAATGGCCGTTTGGAGCTTGTTTTTTGCTTCATCCACGGTCATGTTCTTGACTTCGATAGTGCCGACCAAAGGCATTTCGATGCAGCCGTTTTCGTCAATTGTATAACTGGAGAGATAAATGCTGGCATCGTTAGAGAGTGTTGTGTTTCGTGTGCCGGCGTCTCCATTAAGCGCAATGGCACTTTTTTCATCTGCTATGTTCAAGGCGCGGATGTAAAGATTATCGCCTGGCTGAAGCCGATAATCGACGGACCTTTCATTGATATAATTCTGTGAAAGCGTTTCGTTTTGCTTTTTGGCGTCTTTTAGAAAAAGCATTTTTTTCTGTGGGACACAGGATGATAAAATCAATATGGAAAAAATGAAAAAAAGAGGACGTTTCATATTATTCTCAGTTGTTATTTATAAGTCTAAGTTGTCGGATGCCAACGAGGGGTGTAATCGGCATGCGAGACTCAATTTGGAATTTGTATGTTCCTGATTCTGAAAAAGTAAGATCTTGGTTAATGGGCAAATCAAAAGTATAACAGCCGTCTTTGAGCTCCGAATGCCACTGTCCGTCGGCGTCTTTTAGCTTGAAACTGTAGCTTTTGCTGCGATATGGCGTGTCATCTTCGTCAAAGATAGTGAACACCATGGAGAAGTTTTCGTATGGGTATTCTTCAGTAAAACTGATGTTTAGAGACAGGTCGAAAGCCTGCCCCTCCTTAACGGCGATGTCGTTGCTGATGTAATCAAAACGTTCCCAACTGTTATGATAAAACTCGCGGGAGAGGATGTCCCTGTTTCCGTTTTTCTTCTGATGGCTGCAAGCGGAAGACGAAAACATGAAGAGTGTCAAAAGACCACAAAAAATAAATAACGAGGTGTGCTTCATAGAAAACAAATAATTGTGCAAAAGTACATTTTTTATCCTAAAAATAAAATAAAAAACAGAGGCTACAATCCTTTTTGTTTTGTGGCGGAAAAAAATCATTTCCTTTTTTGCATTTTCTGAAATTCATCGTATTTTTGTGTTCCATAGTGTTATTATGGTTACAAACAATAAGAATCTATCAGTCAGACGTTTACTTGTTATGGGCATTTTTATTGCCGTAGGAGTGGCGTTTTTGCTGAAATTATTCTCGTTGCAGGTTCTCGACAGGCACTATAAACAGCTTGCAGACAACAATGCATTGCGTTTTTTGACCCAATATCCTGCGCGTGGAAAAGTTTACGACCGCAACGGCAAGCTTCTGGTTTATAATGAAGCGGTTTACGATTTAATGGTCATTCCCAAACAGGCAAGGGACATTGACACGACATTGTTTTGTAATTTGTTGGACATCACCAAAGAATCATACATAGAGCGTATTACAAAAGCTAGAAATTTTTCTCCTGTCAAATCGTCATTGTTTCTTTCCCAGATTTCAAAAGAGGACTATGCTCATATTGTAGAAGTGTTGTACAAGTTCCCCGGTTTTTATTTTCAAACCAGGACCCTGCGTCATTATCCGAGTGCCATTGCTGCTCATACGCTTGGTTACATTGGTGAAATCAGCCAATCGGAATTGGATAAGGATCCATATTATAGGGCGGGTGATTATGTGGGGAAATCCGGTTTAGAGAAATCATACGAAAAGGAGCTTCGTGGCGTAAAAGGCCTGAAAGTGGTTACAGTTGATGTGCACAACCGTGAGATGGGCAGTTTTATGGATGGAGAATTGGACGAAGAGCCTCAACCAGGAAAAGACATTTATCTAGGCTTGGATGCTGATTTGCAAGCTTATGGAGAGAGCCTTATGCATGGAAAGATAGGTTCGATTGTGGCAATCGAACCCGAAACAGGACAGATTCTTGCGTTTGTAAGCAGTCCATCATACGATCCGAACCTTTTAGTGGGCAGAGAAAGAGGTAAGAATTACTTGACGTTGCAGGAAGACCCGATGAAGCCTCTGATAAATCGCGCCATCAATGGAACCTACCCTCCTGGCTCTACTTTTAAAACTGTTGTGGGACTTATTGCGTTGCAGAGTGGTAGTATCGTACCAGGCACCCGGTTTCATTGTGCCGGTCCGGGTTCAATGCCTATCAAGTGCACCCACCATCATGGCAGCTCACCCGATTTCGCCAATGCTATCATGAATTCATGCAACCCCTATTTTTATGAGTCGTTCAAGGCAACCATCAATAATCCGAAATTTGGAAATATTAAGAATGGATACCAGTATTGGAAAGATATGACTTATAACATGGGTCTTGGACACCGTTTTGACACGGATATTCCATATGAATTATCGGGCAATATTCCAACTCGGGAGTATTATGACCGCATGTATGGGGGCCAATGGAATTCTGTTACCATCCGTTCATTGGGCATTGGTCAGGGCGAAGTGCTGCTTACACCGTTACAGTTGGCAAATATCGCTGCTACAATTGCCAATGAAGGGTACTATTATCCTCCGCATCTTATCAAATGCTTTGGCGATACGACAGCTATTCCTGAGCCGATGAGAACGAAAGTCGCGACTGGCGTCGAGCAACGCCACTATAAGACAATGAAGGCAGGCCTACGAACCGTTTTTAGCGGTCCGGCAGGTACGGCCCGGCGTTATGAGATGGCGGATATTCCGCAGTGTGGAAAAACGGGTACGGCTCAGAATCCCCACGGCAACCACCACTCGCTTTTCATAGCCTTTGCTCCTGCCGACCACCCAAAGATAGCGTTGTCCATTATTATTGAAAATGGCGGTTATGGTGCGACTTGGGCGGCTCCTATTGCAAGTCTTATGATTGAGAAATATATCCGTGGCTATACGGAACGTCCCGAATTGGAGAAAAGAATGCTGGAAGGCGTAATTACTTATAAAAACGAACGATGAATAGCACGAGAAATAGTATTATTGGGAAAATCGATTGGGTTACAGTCCTGATCTATTTGGCACTTGTGCTCATAGGTTGGTTTAGCATTTATTCCGCCAAGTATGACGAGTTGCACCCCAACATGTTCGACCTTTCTCAGGTGTATGGCAAACAGGTCATTTGGATTGTGGCTGCTCTCTTTATCGGGTTTGTAGTGCTATTAATAGATGCCAAATTCTTCAACGCTTTTGCGTTGTGGATTTATTTTTTGGTCATCGCTAGCCTCGTTATGGTTTTAGTGTATGGCAAGGCGACAAAGGGCGCCACTTCATGGATTGACCTTGGCGCCGGCATCAAGTTTCAGCCTTCAGAGTTCGCTAAAATGGCGACAGCCTTGGCTTTGGCCAGCCATTTGGGTCGCCTTGATTCGGATTTGCGGAAAAGAAATACACGTCTGATAAGCTATGCCATCATCTTGGTTCCAATGGCGTTGGTTTTGTTGCAAAACGACACTGGTTCCGCCCTTGTTTTCATTTCATTCCTTTTCGTCCTTTATCGCGAGGGAATGCCAGGAGCCGGCATTATCATGCTCTTAGGTGTGGCGGCAGTAATGCTGTTTGTTTTTACATTAGTGTGGAGCCAGAAAGTCATGTATATTGTCCTAGGCGTCATGCTCATTCTTACAATGGTTTTTTACCTGATACAGAAAAAGAAAGGTATCGGTAAGATGTTAGCCGTTTTTGCCTGTTTGTTTGTTTTCGTTTTTTCCATCAACTTTGCCTTCAATAAGGTTTTGCAAGAGCATCAGCGGACTCGAATTGAAGTGCTGTTAGGCATGAAGGAAGATTTGAAAGGCGCTGGCTACAATGTGCATCAATCAAAGATTGCTATTGGTTCGGGTGGCTTTTGGGGCAAAGGATTCTTGCAAGGCACCCAGACGCGATATGATTTTGTCCCCGAGCAGCACACCGATTTTATTTTTTGCACAGTAGGTGAGGAGGGCGGATTCAAGGGAACTGCTATCGTGGTATTGCTTTATGTGGCGCTTTTGGTGAGGCTGATTGTCTTAGCCGAACGTCAACGGTCGGCATTTAGCCGCATCTATGGTTATAGTATTGCCGGCATAATCTTTATGCATTTTGCCATTAACATAGGCATGACAATTGGTTTGATGCCCGTCATAGGCATACCTTTGCCTTTCCTTAGCTACGGTGGATCCAGCTTGCTTGCATTTACCATTATGCTCGCTATTTTTGTCAAGCAAGACGCCTATCGGCTGAATATCCTATAATCATTTTTCCAGACAGTGCTTTTTTTTGCATGATCATGAGATCATGCGGATGGGAAAAACGGATTTCGAAATGTTTATTATTTTTTTTATATCTTTGCATTTTCTAGATTTATCATCCAAAACAATATCACTATAATGAAATATAGAGTTTTAGTCACAATTGCACTGTTGCTTGTTTCCCCATATTTTTTCTCACAGGTCGTTGACCCTTATGATGATCCTAATTCAGACAGACCGGAAACTGTTTTGGATGAAAAAGAAATCGAGGACCTCAACTCAGGAAAAGCCGTCGTGGAAGAATCGACCGTCATGGAAATGCTTGATATGGTGAGCAATATCAGCTATTTCAAAGATGTTTATCTTGATATCGATACCGCTAAAATGAATATTTACCATTATGGCAAATATGAAGTTCCCTATTTTGATGATAGCGTATACATGCAACGTATTGATGCATTGGCTGCACAATCAACCATTCCGTTTACATTTAACACGCATGTCAAGAGCTTTATCAATGTGTATGCTGTGAATAAGCGGCAGCATTCAAGCAAAATGTTAGGTTTATCCTACGTATATTTTCCGCTTTTCGAAGAAATGCTTGACAAGTATAACTTGCCACTTGAATTGAAATATCTTGCGATGGTGGAATCTGCCTTGAATCCGACCGCAGGTTCGCATGCTGGCGCTAAAGGATTGTGGCAATTCATGCTGGCTACCGGTAAAGATTATGGATTGAATGTAAATACGCTGGTTGATGAGCGTTACGATCCGGTAAGAGAAACGGAAGCTGCTTGTCAGTATCTCCAAAGTCTTTATGCGCGCTATGAGGACTGGTTTCTTGTTCTGGCAGCCTATAACTGTGGGCCTGGAAATGTTAACAAAGCCATGATGAGGGCTGGAGGTGTAAAGAACTATTGGGCGATTTGGCCATATCTACCGAAAGAAACCCGTGGTTATGTGCCGGCTTTTATAGCGGTGGCTTATGTGATGAATTACGCTACAGAGCATAATCTTTATCCGCTCAACCCCGGTTTGTTAATGCACGGTACGGATACTGTCACCGTTCGTGATTATCTTGCCTTTGATCAAGTCAATGAGTACATTGGAGTGCCTATGGAGGACATAAAGTTCTTTAATCCTCAATATACGAAGAATGTGATTCCTGCTTCAAGCAAACAGCATTATCCATTACGTTTGCCCATGAAGTACGCTCTCCGCTTTGTCCAGGTTGAAGATAGCCTTTATGCTTATCAGACCAAAGCTAGCGTCAAGCAAGAACAAATAGTGGAAAAGGTCCAAGAGGTCAGTGACAGTTTTACGCATAAGGTCAAGAAAGGTGAAAGTCTTGGCAGTATAGCTAAAAAATATCATGTTACGGTATCAAATATCAAGAAATGGAATAAGCTTCGCAGAGATACCATACAGGCAGGACAGAAACTGGTCATCTATCGTTCAGGAGCTCCGATGGCACAAGTTGGCAAAACGCCTAGTAAAGCGCCTAAGGCCCAAGCTACTACGCGTACGCATATCGTAAAACGGGGCGACACGTTAACTTCGCTTGCCAGAAAATACAAATGCTCCATCTCTGACATCAAGAAATGGAACAATATTAGAGGCAATAACATTCAGATTGGACAGAAACTGAAAATCAAATAAAACAATACTAACAATAATAAACCTTTAGAAGAATTCGTTATCAAAAAAAATGTGCTATGAAAAAACTGTTTAATATTACGCTATTGGTATTATTGTTTTTGTCTTTTGCTTCTTGCAACCAAGACAAGTCCGCCCCTCGAAAAGCCCGTTCTGCCGGTGGAACTTCTGAAATTCTAGTTGTTACCCAAAACAGCAATCAATGGGATGGCATGATTGGCGATTCAATCAGAAACTATTTCATGCAGGCTCAGTACGGTCTTCCTCAGCCGGAACCTATTGCCAAACTGGCCCATGTCAATGTCAGCGGTTTTTCCGATATGTTTAAAGCGCATAAATGCATTCTTGAAATCGTCATCGATACGACATTGGAAAAAGCTGTGGCTGAGACGGCGGTCGACAAGTGGGCGGCTCCTCAACGTTATATTAAGGTCAGTGCGCCGAATCGCTTGGCTTGGGTGACGCTGTTCGAGCAGCAAAAGGAAATCTACAAACAATGGTTCGACGAAGTGGAAAGGGCCCGTATCATGAGCATCTTTCGTCCCTCGGTTGACAACGACGTGGTGAATGCCATTGCCGAGAAGTTCGGTTTCACTCTGACCGTGCCTCAAGGCTTCTATATTGGGAAAAGCGAACCTGATTTCATGTGGATACGCAAAGAATTAGAACGTTCAAGCGCCTGCATTTTGATCTATCAGACCCCTTATCTCGACACTGTGCAGTTCAGCGCAAACAGCCTGGTCGCATTTCGCAATCGCATGCTGCAGCAGTATGTTCCAGGTCCTAGCGAGGGTTCTTATATGACAACAGAAACGGAGTTTGTCCCTCCATTGAGGACTTATATCACTGATTTCCCGACGGAATATGCCGTCGAATTGCGTGGCATGTGGAAAGTGGAAAACGATTTCATGGGAGGCCCATTTGTGTCGTATTCTTTTGTCAACCCCAACAACGGGAAGCTTGTCACTTTAGAAGGCTATTACTATGAGCCAAATCAGAAGAAGCGTGACCAGATGCTGCAATTGGAGTCTATCCTGTATAGCATGAAGTTCGTAGAACAACAATAAGACATCATTTTTGAAACAAAAAAAAGAGGTGTGATTCACCTCTTTTTTTGTTGTTTCCAATGAAAGCCTTAATGCAGTTCCATCATTGCAAAGAATACTTTCTTTCCACTTTCTTTCTGTAATCCTTGCACCTGGAAGGTGTTGTCTAAGAGCTTGTACCGCAACAGGAGTTCGTCATTGAGAAAGCATTCCGATTGGTATTTGATTTGCATTTTTTCAACGGCTTTGCCTGCGGTGTTGTGAGGTTCAAAAAGATTGGCAATCCATTCGTAATAACGTCCGTTGTTGACGTGGCCATTGAAATCAAGGTCGGAGAAACAGACTTTATACACGGTCTCGTTCTCATCCGTTGAGGCGTTTTCTTCAATATGAAAATCGGGGAGGGCGTCTTCCATGACGACAGTATCTTGGAAAGGACTCAAGATGTCAGGCCTGACCAGTCGACGGGTCTCATGGTTGATCAGTACCCAGTCTGTTGAAGCTTTCATTAAGGGCTCTCCTCCTTTGTCCGTTAGCAGATAGTCGCGGAATGAGATGATGCCTTTTGAGCCCTTATGCCATGTGGTGAGGTCGATTTCATCCCGCCATTGAGGCTGGCCGAAGAACTGAAGCCTGGTCTCCATAAGCACCCATACGGCTTGGTGCTGTGCCATGTAGTCGAAGCCGAAGCCGAGTTTTTCAGCATGTTCCCAGGCAGCTTCCTGCATCAGGTTGGCAAAGGCGTGCAGGGAGAAATGGCCATTACAGTCGATGTCCTGCCATGAAACGACGTGCTTGATATGATATCGATGCTCCATATTCAGTGTTTTTTATTTTTTCTGATAGGTCACGGTGACAAGTCCATATGGTGTGTCTTCCTTGGTGGTTATGAGTCGGTCGGACCATTGACCGATACAGATGTTGTCAATGAAAATGGTACCATTTTTATTCAAGGTGATCTTCCCATGAAGAATGGTATCGCTCTGGCTGTAAAGTGTCAGAACCGAGTCGGCGCCGATGACCAGCATATTGTCACGTTCGAGTTCCCCGGTTTGTTTTACAATATCGGGATTGGTCTTTGATTCGTCAAAGGAAACATGCACTTTATTAACCGTCCAGGTGCCGATAAGGGCATCGCCTTCATGATTGCACGACGATATGAAAAACAAAAACAGCAATGCGATTGATAACCTTTTCATTTAACTGTATTTTGAAGCAAAAATAGCGTTTATTTTCGAATGGATTGTGTTATTCCAAGATTTCCTTATATTTGCTTGCTTTAACACTATTATGCCGAAGTTGACTTGGTTTAAGACGAAATCAGAAGAAGGAAAGACGCTTGTCTTTGATCCTTTGAGGAAGAGATATGTCACTTTGACACCTGAAGAAGAGGTGAGGCAAAAGGTCCTGTTTCTTCTCGTCGAACATCTGGCTGTGCCGGCTGGCCGGCTAGCCGTGGAGTATTCTATCAAGGTTAACGGGTTGAATAAACGCTGTGACGCTGTTGTTTTTAATGGTAACATGTCGCCTTTGATGATTGTTGAATGCAAAGCTGCTTCTGTGACACTTACACTAAAAGTGCTAGACCAGGCTGTGCGTTACTATTCCGCTCTTCATCCTCGTTTTCTCATGCTTTATAATGGCAATCAATGCTATTGTTACAGGAGCGTTGAAGGCAAACTGATCCCTGTGGATTTCCTTCCAAAGTATGAAGAAATGGAGGCGTTTAATCAAGGATAGAGGCATTAGTAGAAGGGCCTCTTCTTTTTTTAGCCGCTTTTTGTATTTGTAAAACAATCAATGACAACTCTTCAAGACAATTCTAAATGTTGTTCCTTGATTGATGACGGAATTTTTAATGAAGATTTTCCCTTTGTGATATTCCTCAATGATACGTTTCGCTAGCGAAAGCCCCAATCCCCAACCACGTTTCTTGCTGGTAAAGCCCGGATTGAATACTTGTTTTTGCATTGATTTCGATATGCCTTTGCCCGTATCAGTAAGGTCAATGATGACATTGTCTTCTTCTTCAAACAGATCCAGTGTGATTTTTCCGTGGTCGCCCATGGCATCGACGGCGTTCTTGCTAAGATTCTCCAACACCCAACGGAAGAGCGATGGAGAGAGGGGAACCATGATTTTTTTATCAGGCATATTGATCTCAAATTCAAACTTCTTAGAGAAACGACGTTGCAGATAATCCATGGTATCCTGCACGAGAGGGATGATGTCAGTGGGCTCCAACGTGGGAACAGAACCGATTTTCGAGAAACGGTCTGCAACGATTTGCAAGCGTTCGACATCTTTTTCCATTTCTTGCGTTCCGGCAAAAGGCTCTTCTTGCATCTTCATCAATTCTATCCAGCCCATGAGGGAGGATAGGGGTGTGCCTAACTGATGGGCAGTCTCTTTGGCCATTCCGGCCCATACTTGATTTTGTTCGGAACGGCGTGCCGAACTGAAGAGCAGGTAAGCAATGAAAAGGAAAAGACCGACGACGATGATAAGGATGATGGGGTAAAAACGCATCTGTTGGATGAGGTCGGAAGTGCGATAATAAATGTAGACTTTGCCCGTATCCATGAAGTTGATTTCGATGGGCTGGTTTTGGCCGCGCATAATGTCGAGCTGTTTTGCCAGATAGACGGAGTCTTTTATCATAAGTGAGTCGAGATTGCCAAAGCTAACGACTTTTGACTGGTCTTCGTTCATCACGATGACAGGAGCACCCACGGAGTTGGTGGTGACATCGCTCATAAAACTGTTGAACATTTCGTCGAGTACGGACTTCAGTTCTGTGTAAATACGCGACTCGTTATAATAAAGCCATTGCACTTCCGTATAACCAGTGTTGATTTTAATGGGCGGAAAGATGGAATAAGCCTCTTTCATTTCGTCGTCGAACACGCTCTTTTCTTGTTGTTCAGGCGGCAAATTCTTGGAGGACAAGATATTGTCATGACTATCGGTTATGACTAGAGGAATGCTGATGTTGTTTTTAATGATTTCGAGGTAAATGCCGATGTTTTCGTTTTTGCTGAAATCCAGCACCTCACGGTAAGCGTGGGCAAGCAATTCGACGCGCAGTTGTTCCTGTTCGCTGACATCGCCAAAAAACTCCTCGGTATATTTCATCATAAGGGCGTGCTGTTCCATGGCTTCGGCCCATAGTTTGACCTGGTTGGTTTCCTGTTTTGCGATGGACTTCACAAGCTGGTTGGTGTACCATAGAGATGCACCGACAATAAGAATTGCAAAAGCAGCCAAAACCCACTTCCAGCGTTTTTTCCGGGTATAAAGATTTGTTTTCACGGTATATGAACGGACAAAGGGCGGTAATATTGCACCTTCTTTTCCGGGATTATGCTTATAGTTGTTTCCGCAGTCTTGCTACAGGAATGCCTAGTTGTTCCCTATATTTTGCCACGGTTCGTCTCGCTATCGGATATCCTTTTTCTTTCAGGAACTTCATGAGTTCTTCATCAGTAAGCGGTTTTTCCTTGTTTTCTTCATCGATGCAGTCTTGCAGGATTCGCTTGATTTCGCGGGTTGAGACCTCTTGACCTTCATCGTTAGTGATGCCTTCGCTGAAAAAGTGCTTCAATGGGAAAGTGCCATAAGGTGTCTGTACGTATTTGCTGTTGGCGACACGCGACACCGTGGAAATGTCCAACCCGACTTTATCAGCTATATCTTTCAGGATCATGGGTTTGAGCTTGGTTTCGTCTCCTGTCAAAAAATACTCTTCCTGACGTTCAATGATGGCTTTCATTGTAACATAAAGGGTGCGTTGACGTTGATGCAAGGCATCGATAAAGACCTTTGCGGAATCGATTTTCTGCTTGACAAATTGTGCGGCTTCCTGCATGCTTCGTGAGTCTTTTTTCCGAGAGTATTCTTCCAGCATATGGACATACTCTTTGCTGACACGAAGTTCAGGCATGCTTCGACCATCAAGCGAAAGCTCTATTTTTTCGTCCCTTACAAAGACATAGAAATCAGGCGTCACATAATGGCCGTTTCTCACATCCGAATTGGCGGTGTCGCCAGGCTTAGGGTTGAGTTTTAGGATCTCTTCCAGCGCGACTTTCAATTCGCTATTGCTGATGGCCAGTTTTTTCGTGATTTTGTCGAAATGCTTTTTAGAGAATTCGTCGAAGAAATCCTTAATAATGGAGATGCTAAGGCTATAGTTGATTTCAGGGTTTTCGTCCTGAAGTCTGTAGAGTTGGATGAGCAGGCATTCTTGAAGATTGTGGGCGCCTATGCCAGGCGGGTCAAGTTCCTGAACGATTTTCAAGACGGTTTCCACTTCCTTTTCCGAAACCTCTATGTTTTGACTGAAAATCAGGTCATCCACAATCTCGCATGTTTGGCGGCTGATGTATCCGCTGTCGTCAAGGCACCCGATAATATACTCTCCAATGATCTGTTGTGTTTCATCCAGATTGCGGTAGCCGAGTTGCTCTTTCAAATTGTCTTGAAGGGTGCTTTCGCTGCTGACCGGGGTCTCATAGATTTCATCGTCGTGGCTGTGGTTGTTGGCTTGGAAACGATAGGAGTAGTCGTCGAAATCATCCTCTTGAAGATAATCGGTCAGGTCAAACTCTTCGTCTTTATCGAAACGGTTTTCGTCATCGTTGTAATCGTCGTTCTCGCCATTGTCTTCGTCGTTAGCCAACGTTTCGTTGTCATCATACTCTTCGCTATTTTCGGCGTCCTCAAGAGCGGGGTTGGCTTCAAGTTCCTCCTTGATGCGCTGCTCCAGTTCGATCAACGGCAACTGCAGCATCTTCATCAGCTGAATTTGCTGCGGCGATAGCCTGAGTTCTTGCCGCTGGGTTTGTGTTAGTTTCTGATTGGCCATTTTGTTGCGATTTGAGTTGTTTGACTTGAAAGACGGTCTATTGGATGATTAGTATAGACAATTCTTTGGCGTACGAGGGAAGGGGATGACGTCACGGATGTTGGTCATGCCGGTGATGAATAGCAACAGGCGTTCGAAGCCGAGGCCATATCCGGAATGAGGTACGGAGCCGAAACGACGGCTGTCAAGATACCAGTTCATCGAATCCTCGGGGATGCCGACTTCGTGCATTCTGTCGAGCAGTTTGTTGATGTCGGTCTCGCGCTCGGAGCCACCGATGATCTCTCCGATACCGGGGAAGAGGACGTCCATGGCGCGAACGGTCTTGCCGTCTTCGTTTTGCTTCATGTAGAAGGCCTTGATTTCCTTGGGGTAATCCGTCAGGATGACGGGCTTCTTGAAGTGTTTTTCGACGAGATAACGTTCATGTTCCGACTGCAGGTCAATGCCCCAGCCTGTGACGGGATATTGGAACTTGCCCTTCTTGTTATAGTTGGAGTTGCGCAAGATGTCGATGGCTTCGGTGTAGGTCAGACGGACGAATTCATGTTCAAGCACGAAATGCAGTTTGCTGATGAGCTCCATCGACTTCTCTTCTTCTTTCTTGCCTTTTTCTTCGTCTTGCAGGCGCTTGCTGAGGAACTGGAGGTCGTCCATGTTGTTGTCCA
>CAMJQC010000009.1 GCA_946407975.1 uncultured Bacteroidales bacterium | reverse complement strand
CATCGACACACCCTCTTTTCATTATGGTTTCAGCGTTTCAATTATTGTTGTCACAAAGTATGTATCATCTTTGTGGGAAAGGCTTTTCAAAAACGGCGGGGAAGGGCGTCTCAAACTCCATGTTTTCTTTCGTCACTGGGTGTTTGAAGCAAAGGAGATAAGCATGTAAGGCCAAACGGCCAAGGGAGTTGTCTCCATTGCCGTATTTCGGGTCACCGACTACGGGGTGTCCGATGTCCTGCATGTGGACGCGGATCTGGTTTTTGCGACCTGTCTCCAACTTTAACTCCACGAGTGAATAGCGCTTGTTGCTGATCAGCGTCTCGTAGAATGTCTCGGCGTATTTGCCTCCATTGTCAGTAGGGCTGGAGTAGGTGATGAAGGCCTTGTTGTCCTTGAGCCAGGAGCAGATCTTGCCCTCGTGTTGTTCCATCTCGCCACAGACTACAGCTACATAACGGCGGTCATAGACGGTGTTTTTCCAGTCTTGTTCGAACATCAGTGCAATTCTCTTATCCTTGGCAAAGAGCATCAAGCCGGAGGTGTCGCGGTCGAGCCTGTGGATGGTATGGGCGCGGCAGCGTTGCTGTGTGGCGATAAAATACTGGTTCAGGATGCTTTGTGCCGTGTCTTTTTCCTTGGTGGGACTATTGGTGAGCAAACCTTCCTTCTTGTCGATGACGAGGAGGTATTTGTCTTCATAAACGATTTTTAGCCAAGGGTTCTTAAAGCGTTCTTTTGCTGTGGGTTTGCCTACGGTCACCACCATGCCGGGTTTAAGGATGTAGTTGAACTGTGTTGTGCGTTCCTCATCGACGGTGACGATGCCGTTAGCCAGCATATGTTTGGCTTTGGTACGGCTGATTCCGTCGAATTTCTTCATGAGGAAATCCATGAGTTCCATGGGTTCCGTCACGGTGAATTTCAGGGGATTGTTTTTCGAATGACGCTTTTTTTCTGGTTTTCCGCTCATGATGGCGCAGGATGTATGGTTTTATTCTATGGTGGCTTCGATGTTTTGCGAGACGGTCACCGGGATACTCATGCCTTGTTGCTCGATGGTCATCGAAATGTTTTGCTTGGCAACATTGCTGGTGACAATGCCCGTTTTCAGGTCAAGCGTGAGGGTGCCTTCGGAAGTGCCGTCGACATCATTGCCAGTGACAGAACCCATGATGGTGCCAGTGTAGGTCAATGTGGCCGCTTTCTTGCTGACTTTGTTCACGGTATAAGTTATGTGAGAGACGATGTTCTGACCGTTGATATCTTGTGACTGCTCGTTTTCCCATGTAGTACCGACTTCCATAGGCTGTTGCGGAAGCTCTATGATGAAAGAAGCTAAATTGATGTTTCCGGCTGCTTCCTCATTTCCGATTTCCTTACCCCAATTGTCATAAACAATGGTGTAGACTTTGTCGAGTTCTTTGGACATTTCGCCTACGTTGGCGGCGAGCATGGGAGAGGTTTCCTCAGGGTGATCCGAGTCATAAGTGAAGCTCATGCCTGCCTGTTTGATTGTCAGCTTGATCCTTTTCATCTGTGATTCAATGACGTTCTTGTCGTTGGTCACATCCTTTACCTCAGTCATAATGGTGTTCTCCATAATCTGTTGCATGCTCATGCTTTGGCCTTGTATGTTCATCATCATGAGTTGGGTCGTTTTCGTATTGATGGTATAGGTTTTGCCACTCTCTAGGTGGAGTTTAAGAACAGGGTTCTTGCCAGCTGTGAATGACATAACCGTAAGTCCGATAAGAATCAAAAGGATAGGAGAGATGTTTCTCAATAGTTTTTTCATGATGTTGCTATTCTAGGTATGATGAATGATTTACAAGGCGCAAATGTAGTTAAATTCCTTGAAATAGAGAGTAAATAATAGATAACTCAGAAACGTCGTTTTAAAAGCCGGGATCGGAACTTTGGTAGCTTCTCATGGCGTTATCTGAAAAATCATCATTGAGTTTTGATTCGATACGTACATATCCTGAGTCAAAACTGCTGTTAGGCATAATGCCGCTGTCAAGGCCTTTTGTGCTATCGTTGAATTCTTCGAAACGAGCATATTGACCGACGAATTTAAGGACGACTTCTCCTAACTTACCATTACGATGCTTTGCTATATCAATGATAGTATATCCTTTAGGTTTGTCTTCCGTATCGGGACCGTCTTTATAATATTCGGGTCGATAAATGAACATAACCATGTCGGCATCTTGTTCGATAGCGCCTGATTCACGCAAGTCGGAAAGGATAGGCTTTTTACTGCCTGGACGCTGTTCTACACTGCGGCTCAACTGCGAAAGAGCAAGTACGGGAATCTCTAATTCCTTAGCCAAGCTCTTCAGCGATCGCGATATCATGCTTATTTCCTGTTCGCGGTTGCCCCGGTTTTCACCTTTTGTGGACATGAGTTGAAGATAATCGACGAAGACCATTTCGATATGATGTTGTTGTTTCAAACGCCGGCATTTGGCACGTAACTCGAAAACGGAAAGCTGAGGCGTGTCGTCGATAAAGATGGGGGCGCCAGTCAGAGGAGTCACTTTGGTGTTAAGCTGTTGCCATTCGTATTCCTGAAGGTTGCCAGAACGTAATTTGTCAGCGGTAAGTGAGGTTTCAGTAGAAATAAGACGAGTGACAAGTTGTACTGCTGACATTTCAAGAGAAAAGAAAGCAACCGGCTTTTTGAAGTCGACAGCAGCATTTCGAGCGAGATTGAGTGCAAAGGCTGTCTTACCCATACTGGGACGAGCGGCTAAAATGATCAAATCAGATTTTTGCCAGCCTTGTGTGATTTCATCCAGTTCCGTATATCCTGATGGCACGCCACGCAATTTGTTGTCAGCGTTTTTGGCATTTTGTATCTCGGTAATGGCCCGGCCGACCAGGTCTTGCATGGAGTTGTAGTTGCGACGCAGGTTGTTTTCGCTCACTTGGAATAGATTGTTCTCTGCGCGGTCAAGGAGGTCAAAGACATCAGTGGTATCTTCGTATGCATCATGTATCATTTCGGACGAGATCTTGATGAGCTCGCGTTGTATATGTTTCTGCATGATGATGCGCGCATGGTATTCGATGTTAGCGGCCGAAACTACACGATTGGTAAGCTTAGAGATGTAGTAAGCGCCTCCTACCATTTCAAGATCGCCTGACAGTTTTAGCTCATTAGTGACTGTGAGGATGTCAATGGGTTCCGATTTGCCAAAAAGGTCTTTGATAGCTTTGAAGATTTTTTGATGTGCTTCACGATAAAAAGCCTCTGGCGTTAAGATGTCAATGACGGCATTGACAGCTTCTTTTTCCAACATCAATGCGCCAAGGACAACCTCCTCGAGATCGGTGGCCTGGGGTGGAATTCTACCTTGATTGGCAAGCAGTTGTTCAGGTGTAAGTATGTTTTTTCTGGTATTTTCCCTATATGTTTTTAGCGGATTATCAGTGGGCATAGTTATGATTTTTACAGATGACAAAAGTACGTTTTTTGTAAGGCCGAAAAGAGCGGTCTCTCTAGTTTATTTATCAACAGCACACGTGTTGAAAAACTTTTGATAAGTTTTTTCAACAATTTGATTTTCAATTAATAAGTCTTCTTCTGCCTGTTGATAACTTGTTAATTCCTGCGAGAGCGCCTCCATCAGGATTTTGCTGTGTTCGAAGGTTGCAATGTCGGGGAAAAGCGCTTCGCAAAGATGCTGCAAAGTGAAGCCTTTTTTGATTTTAGGATGGTAGAAATCACATTGTTGCAACACGTCAAAAAGATTGAAAACTTTGTGTCCGACTTCTTTGTTTTGGATGATTTCGTGGCGCAGTAATGTGGTCGAGAGATTCTGAGGCGTGAAGCAGACAATCTGGGCGTAATGTGACAATTTTTCCACAAGCAGCGGGATGGAATCTCTCCATCGGCTGTGGTCATCGAAACAGTGCCACACGAAACAGCCTCCTTCTTCATGATCACCTTGCAAAGCGAAAGCGAGAATAAGCTCTTGGTAGGGTCTGGTGCCTTCCAGTTCGGGTACGGCGGGCCTGTGTATAAGCAGATTAAGGAACCCGACGGATTTGGGACGAGGTAAAGGTGCAATGGTGTAGAGCTTCTTGTAATCGATGTAGTAGCTGCCCGACTGCAAAGCCTCTATTTGTCGCGCTTCAAGACTGTTTGGGTCGCTGATCATCAGCATTTTCTTGTTGCTGTTGATGCCGTCGAAGTAGTATTCGAAGAGATGCCTGTCGTCGATGGCGGTGGTGTAGAGGTAACTGTCTTTGGGAATGAGTTTCCAGCAGTGGCCGATGAAGTCGCAGGTGTATGGACTATGACACTGTGTCCCGATGTTGATGATCGGTGAATGGGGAAGTGCGACGACGCCTTTAAGCCGTTCCACGTTTTGCGCCACTCGGCTTTCGTGTTCTTTGACATAGTCTAGCACCGATTCGAATTTAAACAGTTGCTTTACGTTGATTTCACCGTGACGCACATAGTCTCCGTTGATATACATCAGCCTGAAATCGCTGAGCGGGACACCGCAACCGTGCAACACATAGTATTGCAACGCGCTGTCGTTGTAATAGGTGGTGCTAAGCGCCATCGAGCTTTTTACTTCAATGGCAATCCATCGGTCGCCATCGCGCACGAGCATGTCCAGCATGATCAAAGTGTCGTTGTATTGGAAGACGGCTTCGTACATCACGTTCACGTCCGGATTGCTGAGGTTTTGGCGGGTCTCTTCCGCTTTTTTAGGGAAATGAGCAGGGAAGGCGGGCGTCATATCAACTCCGCCAGGAAAACAGGCGTGTGCCAGCACGCCGACATCGGTGCCGCGTTGGAATTTGGCTCTTTGTTCGATGCTGATGTGGTCGCGCAGATAGGGGTGTTTCTTGAACATATACAGCGCTTTCTCGCACTGCAACCCTTTGATATAAGTCGATTTGGAGAGGATGTGCATGGAAATCGTTCCTGTAGGGTTATTTGATGACGATTTTGTCGTCGGGGATAAGGGACATGTAGTTGTAACGGCACATAATCTGCGCAACAGCGATCACGTCTTTCTGACAATAGGTCTGTATGCGTTTCAGGTCGTCATCTTGCCAGTATACCTCGCCAACTTCACTTCCGTTGATATCGTCTTTGGGTGTAGGAATGTCGAGTATGGTGCAGAGCAGGTCAAGAGAGGTGTAGTTTTTGTAGTCGCCGAACTTCCAAAGCTCCATGGTGTCGAGGAAAGAGGTCTCCCAGGGCTTTTTGCCGGCCACTTGCAGCATCTTAGGTATCGGAATGCCATTGATGATCATGCGTCGTGCGATGAAGGGGAAGTCGAACTCCTTGCCATTGTGAGCACAGAGCTGGGCATTGGGGCCATAAGGCAATGTCCTTGTCTCGAAAAGGTCTTTTTTCTTCCAGATTTCTTCAAAACGAGTGAGTGCAGCGGCAAATTCGGTAAGCAAGGCCTTCTCGTCGTGGTCGCAAAATGACTTCAGACAGAAATTGTCATTATTGTCAAAAATGCCCACCGAGATGCAGACGATTTTGCCAAATTCGGCATAGATGGCCGCTCTTTTATAGATAGCTTGAGGATCGGACGTCTCTTCGTCGTGTCCGATGCGTTCTGCTTTTTTATCCCAAAGCATTTTCATTTTATCATCGAGTTCGCTGTAACTTTTCTTTTGTGAAACCGTCTCAATGTCAAGGAACAAGATATTGGAAAAAGCATTCATGGTTTTTGAATTTGTTATGCTCCAAAATTACGATAAATATCGTATGATTGCCAGTGTTTTTATATTTTTGTAAGACGAAATTATCGCATTGATGCCAGAACTACCTCCATTACAGGCTCGGCTCACGGAGGCCAACACCCATATCGACGATTCTGTCCGGATCAGACGGCGCAAAGACATAGCGGCGTATTTGATAAAACTGAGGGAAGAGTCTCCGTCCGATATGGCCATCAACCATCGGTCATTGCATTCTCTAGTCTGCGAGTGGCGTGCGCACAATTTCTTTTATGACTTGCATGTGTTTCGGAGCCGCACCAAGGATGTCGACCTGGAATATCCTCAGCATTGGCTGCGTGAGATATTCTGCCGTGTGGTGAGTTTCTTTTATTTTTGGTAGTCAGCGGATTTGCCTGAATTCCTTATAGGTGCCCGTAGGCGTCATTTCTTTCACCTTCAGGTCGGTGACAATAGCGAAAGGCGTTCCTTCGCCGCATAGGATGATGAAATGGTTCAGGTCATTTTCTTCGCCTTCCGCTTCGATGTGTACGCTTTGATCTGACCAGTCGTTTTCAACATACCCGACAATGTTGTTTTCGACGGCATAACGATGCACATAACGCCGAAACCCCACGTTGAAGACTCTGCCGTAAATCCTGATGCTGAAAGCTTTCATCTTTTATAATGCGAATTTGAGTCCAGGAACAGATCGTAGTTGTTTGTAGGTCTCATCCAATTGTGTCTTACTCTCAATGTCAATGTTGTAGCAGAAACTGAGATAATTGCCTTTCTGACTGGCCCTCACATTGACAAAGCTATGTACTACTTTGCATTTGTTGAAAACGGCACTGATGGCCCGTTTGCTGTCTTCAATAGGGTTGTCGGCCGAGATAATCAGCTTGATGTCAAAGTTCTGAGGGTATTGTACTTCAAGTTTTTGATCCATTGATTCGAGGCGCGTGATTGAGGTGTTTTATTCAAGTGGTTTGTAGATGGCTTTTTTTGCCAAGAATGTCATGGAAACGCCTCGTGCTACCATAAAGAGTAGAAAAGCGATCCAGAGGCCATGGTTGCCAAAATGCGGTATGAGCAGGAGAGAGGTGGGCAAAAATACAATCAGTGAGGCGAAAATCATCGTGTTGCGGATGCCGCGTGCGGCAGTGGCACCGATGTAGACGCCATCCCAAAGGAAAGCGGCAAAGGTGATGACGGGGATGAGAATCATATAGATGTGGTAAGGCCTGGCCATTTCCACAACATTGGGTTGGTCGGAGATGAGTCGGATAAAAGCGTCAGGGAAGAGCCAATACAACAAAGTGAAAGGCACGCTGAGTCCAACGCCCCAGATGAGGAGTAAGCGGACCACGTGCTTCAGTTGCGAGAGGTCTTTGGCACCTGTGAATTTGCCTACCAGAGCCTCTCCGGCATAAGCGAAACCGTCGGTGAAGTAGGAGAAGATATAGAAGAACTGCATAAGAATCATGTTGACGGCAAGCATGTTGTCGCCGAGTTTTGCCGACTGGTTGTTGAAGTAGGCGATGCTCAGCACAAGCAGGATACTGCGTATCATGAAGTCGCCGTTGACCTTGAAGAAACGCTTCAGTTTGTCAGCTTGTAAAAGGATCTTTTGCTCTATCGGAATGAGATACTCGCGATAACGTACTAACAGGAAGATTATGGCGGCAATAAGGCCGCAGTATTGTCCGATGACGGTGCCTAGGGCTACGCCTCGGACGCCCATGCCGAGACTGCTGACGCAGAAGATGCTTGCCCCGATGTTGACCAAGTTGATCAAGATGGCGATAATCATAGGGATGGTGGTGTTCTGCATGCCGATGTACCATCCGTTGAAGGCGTAGAGACAAAGTACGGCAGGCGCGGCCCAGATCCTGACACGAAAATAGTCGCTGGTGTAATGCAGCACTTCTTCGCTGCCGTTGAGCAGTTTCATGCTGATCCATTCGATGGGGTGCTGAAGCGACAGGACAATCAATGTGGCCAGACCCGCAATGCAGAGCGAACGGTAGAGAGAATAGGAAATCTCCGACTTGTCGCCGGCACCGAGCGATTGCGCGGTGAATCCTGTGGTGCCCGCTCGCATGAAGCTGAACACCGAGTACATCACGCTGAATATGGTACCACCCAAGCCGATGGCGCCGATATAGGCGACGGAGTCGAGGTGACCCATGAGGATCATATCCACCAGCCCAAGCAATGGCACCGTGATGTTGCTGATGATATTGGGGATGGCGAGCCGAAGGATGGATTTGTTGAGTGATTGTCGCATCAGGCTGCAAAAATAAGCATTATTGAAGCAAATGGCTGAAGTTTTCGTATCTTTACGGCAAATTTTTAACCATGAAGAAAGTCCATTTTATCGCTATAGGCGGCAGTGCCATGCACAACCTCGCCATCGCCTTGCATCGCAAGGGCTATGAAGTCACAGGCTCGGATGATGAGATCTTTGAACCTTCTAAATCCCGTCTCGCCAAAGAGGGCATCTTGCCCGAACAATGGGGATGGTATCCTGAGAAACTGGATAAGTCCTACGATGCCGTCATCCTCGGCATGCACGCCCGCATCGACAATCCCGAATTGATCCGTGCACAAGAGCTTGGTTTGAAGGTGTACTCTTATCCCGAATATCTATACGAGCAAAGCAAGGACAAGACCCGCATCGTCATAGGCGGCAGCCACGGCAAGACGACGATCACTTCGATGATTTTGCATGTGTTGCAAAAGGTGGGCATAGAGACCGATTTCATGGTTGGCGCCCAGTTGGAAGGCTTTGATGTGATGGTTCGTTTGAGCGAATCGGCCAAATACATGGTGATGGAAGGCGACGAGTACCTTACTTCGCCAATCGACCGGGTGCCGAAGTTCCATCATTATCATCCGCATATCGCTGTCATCAGTGGCATAGGCTGGGACCATGTCAATGTGTTCCCGACTTTCGACAACTATCTGGAGCAGTTCCGCATCTTTGTCAGGACGATAGAACCTGGCGGTTGCCTAATCTACGACCAGACCGATGTGGAAGCCGAAAAAATAGCACAGGGTGCTTCTTGTAAGACTTTTGGTTATGGCGTTCATCCTTTTGAGAATGATGGACTTAACACTTTGCTGATTTTGCCTGATGGGCGCAAACAGGAGGTGGCTGTCTTTGGCGGTCACAATATGAAGAACATCAATGCAGCTAGACTAGTTTGTCAGCAATTGGGTGTGAGCGACGAACAGTTTTATGATGCCATCAGCTCATTTAAAGGTGCAGCTCGTCGTTTGGAACTGTTGTTTGACAATGGCGACAATTTCGTTTTCCGTGACTTTGCTCATGCTCCATCGAAAGTCAATGCCAGCGTGAAGGCGCTGCGTGAGCAATTCCCTGAAAAGCATCTGATTGCCGTCTTTGAACTGCATACCTATAGCAGTCTGAGTGAGGTCTTCATCGACCATTACCGGGATGCATTGAAACTGGCTGACCGTGCCATCGTTTTCTACGATCCGCATGCTGTGGCTATCAAGAAACTGGAACTGATGTCGGACGAGAGAATCGTACAAGGTTTCGGAACCCCGGATCTAAAGGTGGTTCACAACAAAGCAGAGCTGATTGCACTGTTGCAAAATGGTCAAAGGCGTAATGTCGTCGGCGCTTTTATGAGTTCTGGCGATTTTAACGGGTTGACGACGGACGACCTGAAAACGCTATATCAATAAAGCGATAGCGGCTATTTTTCAAATAATTTGCTGTTTACGCCTAAGTCATATTTCACATTGGAAACAGAATATACGGCTACATCATCGTTGTAGGCGGTCAGTACCATTTTTTCCAAATGGTAGGAGACGGTAGAGTAGTAAAGTTCCACGACGCTATAGCTCAATAGTTTTTTCTTCTTGATGGTCAGCGTTACTTTGTGATAGCCTTTGTCTGTCTTCAATGCAATATTGTAACCGCATTCGTCGGCGAGTTGTTTGCATCTTCCTTGAAAAGAATATAGCATCAAAGAACTGAGGCTTTTCATTGTGTTGTTTCTGTTGGAATTGAATGTTCCACGAAAGATGCCGTGATCCAAATAGAGTTTATTGCCATTTACAATCACTTTGTCGCCATTATCAAAGCGCATGGTAAACTTATCTTGGGCCGAATAATACAGCTTTCCTTTGTCTTTTGTGTTCTTGCCGTTATGAAGGGCCTGATTCTCGTCGAGAATGGCGTCAATGCTCTTGATTTTACTATTGACGTTGAGAATTTGTTTAAAAATAAAGTCTTGGTCCTGAGCTTTCAGTCCGAGAGAAAGTAGTCCGAGAAACAAAAGGAGTATGGCTTTGCGCATAGCTGTTTTGATGGGTGTTCCGGATTGTTTTATTCCAATTATTGTGCCAAGCAGACCAGTTTATTCGACCATAATCCTAAGGATTTCTGCGTCGGTTTCTTTCATTCCGTTGCGACCTAGGCGTCCGATATGATCGATGGTTTCTTCTACGTCTTTGCCGATGATGCCGTCGCCGCCTTGGAGTTCGTTGCCTTTCTTGCTCATTTCATAGCCTAGAATGCCGGCTTCAACGGCGAGGGCGATCTTGCCAGCACACGAAGGCTTGGCACCGTCACAAACGATGCCAGCTGCCATGCCGAGACCATTCTCTAAAGTGTGCTCAATCACCTCGAGCGGTTCTCCCATAAGATATGCGATGCCACAGCCAGCTGCACAGCCTGCGCTGACAGCACCGCAATAGGCTGAGAGACGTCCGATGCCGGTCTTCTGATGGATGGCAACGAGGTTGGAGAGCGCTACGGCACGATAGGTACGTTCCTCAGGGATATTATATTCCTCAGCATAGGCAAGAATTGGCAAACATGCCGTCATGCCCTGGTTGCCGCTGCCTGAGTTGATGATGACAGGCATCTCACAGCCGCTCATGCGGGCGTCGCTGCCCGCCGCCGCCCATGCCTTGGCTTTCTGGCGAACGTCGTTGTCGCAACGCAATAGGGTGCTGCCGATGTTGGCGCCCCAGTTGTGAGCCAATCCTTCCATAGCGATGGCCTTGTTGCAGATGATTTGCTGTTCAATGACGGATTTGAGATCGCCTAGATCTGCGGTCTCAGCGAAATCATATATCTTATCGACCTTCAGACAGCTGCGGTCGGTCATGTTGGCGTTGGTGTCGGTGCAATGCCCTTCAAATAGTTTTTCACCGTCTTTTTCTACTGCTACGATGTTGGTGTGATGACCTGCAATTCTGACGGCAGAAGAATGCTTTTCATCGTATAGCTTGACAGTGATGTCGAGTTGCGCAATGCGATCAAGCGGGATGATTGTAATGGGTGTTGTCTCAAGAAAAGTAGCGATCTGTTGTTTTTGTTCAGGGGTCACTTTGGCGATGACTTCAAGGGCTTTTTTAGAGTCACCGGCAACGATGCCGGATGCTACTGATGCTTTGAGTCCCTTTAACCCGTCTGTGTTCGGCACCACTACGCTTTTAACGTTCTTGATGATGTTGCCACTGGCCTCAATCTCGATTTTTTTTGGCATGTTGCCCAATATTTCACGCGCTTTAGCGGCAGCGTAGGCAAGACTGATCGGCTCAGTGCAACCCATAGCAGGAACCAGTTCCTCTTTCAAAATGTTAAGGTAGGAATTGTACAGACAATCGCTTTTTTCCATTTTTCAAATTTTCTGCAAAAATAGGATTTTTTTTGCAACACATCCTAACAAAGCCTATAAGCCGTTTGTATGCTTCACCTCGATGACGGGGTTGAGTCTGGTCAGATGCTCGACGATGGCTTGTGCCTGTCTTTCAGAAGTACGCATCTTGATGAATCGTTTGCTATTGTCACGGATATAGAGAAAACGGAATCTTCCTCTTTTTGACTCTACGAATTGTATGCTTGAGAGTTCTGAGATCTTCAAAGAATCGATTTGATTTAGGGTGACCAAGTCGGCCTCTTCGTCAATGGTGAGGCTGATAAGCTTATGGGTTAGAAAAAGAATCAGGAACGCCAATGCTGAGTTTACAAGGACAAGAATGGAGTCGAGGCCGGATTCCCAGTCGGTAACAAAGATTCTGATACAAAAAATGATGGTTACTGCGATGATAATAACGTATAGAGCGTTTATTATCCATTTGAAAAGATTGGGATTGTTAGAGTTGGAGTAAGTCGTTTTAGCCATTTGTAGTTAAGATTTGTCGACGTTGACTAAGGTTTTCGGTTGGTCTGTTTTAATTGCTTCTCGACACTTCGACTTTCCCGATTTCCACAGGATTGTTTTCGCTCACGAACTCAATCCAGATGTTGTCTTCGCTGAACCATTTATATTGTGCGCCGATACGGAAGATGAATGTCTTTTCGTCTGCATTGTCGGGGATAGGCAGCACGAAACCGCCGTTTTTGCCATTGGCGCCGCCGAAGGAGACGATCATGGGGAAGGTCTTCTCGGGATGAGGGTTGCGTACCTTGATGATGACATAGTTTGAACGACGTACTGCGATGTCGATTTTGTTGAATTCGAAGCGCTGTTTTTGGCCAGCCTCAAGGGTGATGAATTCGCTGTTCAGTTCATACATCTTGTTGGCCTCGATGATTTCGCTAATGCGGGCGATCATTTCGGTGGGGTAGGTCTCAAGATGTAGTTCTTCGGCCTTGGTGTAGTTTTCGATAGCCTTGTCAAAGGTGTTGCTCTTGAATTGGGCGTCAGCTTCCTTGATGTAGGCGTTGTACTGGGTGCGCAAAGCGGCAAGACGTTCGTTTTCCATTCTCTCTGCAGTGGCGAGACGTGTCGTGGCGGTTTCGTCATCCGGCTTATAGTTCAGAGCGGTCTGGAACTGTGTGATAGCATCGGAGTAACGTTCGTCACCCATGGCCAGGTTGCCGGCGAGCATGGCGTCGTCGTAGTGCTTCTGGATCTCAGCGGCTCTTTGGGCGAAGATGCCGTCAATCTGAGCGATCTTTGCTGTTGCGGCAGCGTTGCCTGCTTCGATGGCAAACACCTCTTGGTATTTGGCTTTGGCGTTGATGTAGTCTTCAGCTTGGAACAGGACATCACCTTCTGCCAGGATAGCGTTGATGGCGGCTTGACGTTCTGCTTCGGCTGCAAGACGAGCTGCTTCTTGTTCTGCTGCGATACGTGCTGCTTCTTCGGCGGCAAGTCGTGCCGCTTCTTCTTCAGCGGCCTTGCGTGCGGCCTCTTGTTCGGCGGCAATCCGGGCTGCTTCAGCCTCGGCCGCAAGACGAGCTGCTTCTTGTTCTGCTGCGATACGTGCTGCCTCTTCTGCCGCCAGCCTTGCGGCTTCCTGTTCAGCAGCAATCCGGGCTGCCTCTTGCTCAGCAGCTATACGAGCCGCTTCCTGTTCCGCTGCAATGCGTGCGGCTTCAGCTTCGGCAGCCAAACGAGCCGCTTCTTCTTCAGCAGCGATGCGAGCCGCTTCTTCGGCGGCCAAACGTGCGGCCTCAGCGTCTTGTTCAGCGATGAGTGGAACAAGACGGGCAATCATATCGGTTGCGTATGCGTCACCGACAACGACATTTAGAGCGGACTGGTATTGTGCTTTGGCTTCTTTGTATGCCTTGTTTTCATATAATCTGTCAGCAGCGGCTATGATGTTTTCGTATTGCTCATGTTGGGCTTTCATGCCTTGCCAGTCGCGTTTGAGACTGTTGGCCTGAACATCGTTAGGGAAGAGCCCCAACGCCTGGTTAAGCTTTTCTATGGCGGCATCGTAATTCTTACGGAGCGCAAAGTTGTTGGCATCCGCCATCAGTTTGTCGAATGTTGCGACTTTCTCATTGTAAAGCTGCTTTTGCTGTTTTGCTTCTGCCAGTTTTTCTTTCGGAAGCTTATCGCTGGGGAAAATGCTGATGGCGGTTTCGAACTGCATGATGGCAGCGTCGAAATTCTCGCCTGCCAGCAGTTCTTCACCTTGACGCATGGCCGTATCGAAAGCATCTTGTTTGTCTTGACGTTCTTTGAGGATGGCCCTGATGGATTCCGCCTGAGACGTTACGTATTTGTCCTCTGGGAACACGGAAAGAGCCTTTTCATACTCGGCCAGTGCTTCTTCGTATTTTTGCTGTCCATAGTAAGAATCGCCATCATCAAGGTGAGCATAGAAAACGGCTTGACGTTCACTGTCCTCTTGTATTTTCTTTAGGGTTTCATTCAGTTTCTGTTTGGCTGTTGGGTCATTGGCGCGTTGTTTTAACGCCATTTCGTAGTAGGTCTTGGCACTGATGTAGTCCTTGGTCTCGTACTTTGAATTTCCTGCTCGCATTAGGGATTCGTAGGTTTCCGTGACTTGAGCGCAAAGAGTGGCACTGCCGGCGAGGGCAAAGCCGAAAAACAATATGAAGAGGATACGTTTGTTCATGGTGGTTTTTTATATCTCGTTTTTAACGAAAAAGGGTTCTTATTATTGTATTTTGCCGTCTTTAATGGTGATGGTCCTGTCCGACATCTCCGCCAGCTGCGGGTTGTGCGTCACGATGACGAAAGTCTGATGCATCTCATCTCGTAGTCTGAAGAACAGTTGATGCAAATCGTGTGCCGATTTTGTGTCAAGGTTGCCGGAAGGCTCGTCGGCAAGCACGATAGCGGGGCTGTTGACGAGGGCGCGTGCTACAGCGATACGTTGCTGTTCGCCTCCCGAGAGTTCCGAGGGCTTGTGCGTCTTGCGGTCGCTGAGATTCAGGTAGTCAAGAAGTTCTTCCGCACGTTTTATGGCATCTTTTTTTGAAGTGCCACCGATGTAAGCGGGGATGCATATGTTCTCAAGAGCGGTGAACTCAGGCAAAAGATGGTGAAACTGAAACACAAAACCGATTTTTTTGTTTCGGAAGGCTGCCATGGCCGTGTCGTTGAGCTTGTTGACCTCGGTGCCATCAATGACGAGTCGGCCTTGGTCGGCCTTGTCGAGGGTGCCAAGGATGTGCAATAATGTTGATTTGCCCGCTCCTGAAGGCCCTATTATGCTGACGATTTCCTGCTTGGAAATGTGCAAGTCGATGCCTTTTAGCACTTTTAACTGACCATAAGACTTGAATATGCCGTTAGCCTGAATCATCCGATATTCAATTTGCGTTGCAAAAGTATTAAAATTAAGCAAACGGCAAAATAGAAATGTGTGTTTTGTCGAATTGGAGGGTCCAGCGTTTTAGGATTGCGTTTATCCGTGCTTTGTCGCTCTTGTAAAAGGCTTGTTGCGGTCAAAGAGATATCGGAAAGTGATGTGGGTCTTCAGCAAGGAAGCGCCGATGCTTTTCGCCAATTTGATCATTGGCGGGTTGAAGTCGCCTATCCAGTTGAGTTGCAGGTCGGTATAGGGAAATCCTTTCTGAAGCGCGACACGTTCAAAGGAACAAACCAAGGCGGCCTCCAAACCTTTGGCATGGAACTCGGGCACAACGCCGAACACTAATGAGCAGATGCGATCGTAACGTTTGCTGACCTTTAGTCGCCAAAGAATCCGTAACTTATTGAAAAAGTGATCTTTGCCATTCAAACCCTTGTAGATTTGATTCATGTCAAGGATGTTGATGAAAAAGGCGACAGGTTCATCCTTGAAATAGGCAAAATGGATTAGTCGAGGGTCGATGATGGGTTTCAGGCTTTTTACCAGGGCGAGTGCGTGTTGCCGGGTGATTTTGGCTACGCCAGGAATGGCCCCCCAAGCGCTATTGTATATGGTAAGAAAGTCGTCGGCGAATTTGTCTAGATGTTTCATGTCGACCATCTCGAACGTATAGCCGGGCGTGCGCATCAGACGTTCATATTTCTCATGGATGATAGGACTCATGCCATCGTCGGTGATGGGCGTGTGAAAAGTATATTGTTGGAAATAGGTTTGGAATCCGTAGTTTTCAAATAGTTTAGCGTAATAAGGATAGTTGTAGGGCATGTTGTAAACCGGGTCGACAAAACCGTCGACGAGGCAACCCCAAAACTGATAGCGGTCGCCGAAATTGACTGGACCGTCCATGGCTTCCAATCCATGCGCTGTTAGCCATTCTTTTGCGGCATCAAACAACATGTTGGCAGCCTTTTGGTCGTCAATGCATTCGAAGAATCCACATGCGCCTGTTGGTTGACCGTTTTCTTCCTTGGCATAGGTGGCTGATGTCTTTTCATCATAGAAAGCGGCTATGCGTCCGATGATTTGTCCCGCGTCATTGCTTAACAGCCAACGTTTGGCGTCTCCATGTCGGAAGAGCTTGTTTTTCTTGGGATCAAAGATAGCGCGGATGTCCGAATCCATCGGGCGCACATAATACGGATCGTCACGATAGAGTCGGGCGGGGAAATTCAGCCAGCGTTGTTCGTCTTTCTCTGTGATGATTTCAAGGAGCTTCATGTCAGCCTTTTCTCTCTTCCTCTTTATCTTCTTTGCCCATCTCTGATTCGTCGAAAGGCGCTTCCTCTAACTCATCGATGAGTTTCTTTGCCTTGTCATAGTCTTTTTCGAAGACGTATAATTCGAATGATGAATAAGGCGAAATGTCAATGGTCCAGCCAGCAATGCGGCTTTCTCTGCCCAAATCTCTGACGAGGTAAGCTATGCTGTTGTCTTCCATCAGCTTAGCGATGAATTCAGCATCGATGATGGTGCCTGTATAGATTTTAATGATATTGTCTTCCATAATCATTTATATAGTCGTTGTCTGATTTATCTTTCTAAGAGTTTGTCGTTCGCTCGTGCCTCTTTCTCCCAGCGTATGCACATGATGATGGAATTGACGAAGTAGACCATATACATCAGTGACAGTGACAGGGTGACTTCGCGTGAGGTCATAAAGAGATAAATGCTGGCGATGTTAATGGCAATCCACAGCCACCATTGCTCGGCATACATCTTGACCATCAGAATCATGGAGATAACTTGTGCCACGGTGATGAAAGCGTCGATGAAAGGCTTGTTTTCGTTAGGCAGTCGTTTGAAGATGAAGCCTAACACAATGGTGCCGATTGCCAGGATAGTAAGCCAAATGACGCGTTGGTTGGGTCTCATATGGACTTTGTTGACCTCGTGCGTTTCCTTGTTCATGTTCTTTTTCCAAGAAGAAAAACCGACAAACTGCATCACAAGGTTATAAACGCTGACACACATGATGCCGTAGTTTTTCACCGTGAAGTTGATGAATATCATGAGAAGGGCGCTGATGATACCGAAGAAGTAATTGGACAGCTTGCCTTTGCCCCCCAAAACGACATTGATGACGCCGATGATGGAGGCTATGATGGAACACACCACGCAGGCGCGCACCAGTTGATAGCTCAAGGTGGTTTCAGGATGTGAAGCAAGAAAAGCCTGCGTGTTGGAGGTCAATAAAGTGACGATAGTGATAATGACGCTGACGCCTACGAGCCAAATAATGTCAAAAGGCTTCCAGCCAGAGAGCTCTTCTTTTAGTAATTCTTTGAAATTGTGCATTTTGTTATACTTGTCTTATTATGAGAATGCAAAGGTAGAAAAATGTATGAAATAGACTTAATGCTTTCGGTTCTGGCTTTTGTTTTTGAGGATTATAGCCATTTTGCGAATGGCATCAAAGGCCTGAGGAATGGGGAATAGCGGGAAGGTGTGGAACATGCCATCGTAGGAATTGCTGTGGATGGGAATGCCCAGCTTGTCGCATTTTTCTTCCAGCAGGTCGTTGTCGACTTTCAGAATCTCGTTTGTCCCATAGTATGTGTAGAGGTCATGGACGCAGTTTAAGTCACCGAAAAGCGGACTGGCCCAAGGATGTCCCTGGGACAAATCGCCTCGCCATAAGTCCGTCAGGGTAATGATGCGGTCAAGTTGAATCATGGTGTCGAGAGGCTGTAAGGCGCGCATTTCTGCTTCGTGCTGATAGGATAAGTCCAGACAAGGGGAGAGCAGAATGAGGTTTGCATAGTCTTTCAGATGTCTGTGCGCTATTTCCATGGCCAGTGTGAGACTGATATTGCCGCCCGCAGAGTCTCCTATGATGTTGATTTCTTTATACTTAGAATTGTTAATAACGTTCTCGTACCACTCCAAAAGCGTCTCAATGCTAAATTGACAATGATAATCGGGAGCTTTGGGATAAATGGGGATAACAGCGTCGGAATGGCTGCGTAGAGCCAGGTCGTAGACAAAACGCCAGTGGAAGAAGACGGGTTGGTAGACGAAGGCGCCTCCTGCCAGGTAGATGATAAGCCGGTCGTTTTTTTCTTCTCCGTGGCGAAATACTTGCATGGTGAAGCCGTTTTGCGCCTGAAAGGTCTCTTCAGAAAAATGCGGCCTGTGTTTTCTGGGTACACGGACGGGCTTCCTGTTTTCCCTACGACAGTGCTCGATCTCTTCGGCGACCTGCTCGTCATTGGCGTCGCGCAACTGCGAAAACATCATCCCGATGTATTTTCGGGTGAATTCTTTTCCTGCGTTCATGATTGTCTTTGGAAGATCTTCAAGTCAAACATGGGTGCCGTCGCAATGATATGGTCGAAGAGGTCGCTTTGCACTTCTTCGTACGGGACCAGGCTCTTGGTCTTAGTGAAAACATAGATTTGGAGCGGGATGCCAAATTCATTGGGCTGTTCTTGCCGCACCATGGTCAGCAGATCCGTGTTGAAGCGGGGGTCGTTTGTCAAATATGCCCTAAGGTAAGCTCTGAAGATGCCAAGATTGGTCTGTTGGCGGCCGTTGGCGAGGTTGCTGGTGTCGACGTGTTGCGACTCATTATATTCGTTGACTTCCTTTTCCTTGGCTTCGATGTATGGTCTGACCAGTTGAATCTGTTTGTATTTCTCCAGCATGTCGGGGGTGCAGAATTTGACTGTGTGGATGTCAATGAGCAGATCGCGTTTGATGCGTCTGCCTCCCGATTCCTCCATGCCTCTCCAGTTCGTGAAGGGCGCCGAAACCAAGCTGTAGGTAGGGATGGTGGTGATGGTGTTGTCCCAGTTTCTCACTTTTACGGTGGTGAGATTTATTTCTGTCACAAAGCCGTCGGCAGGGTCCATCACGATCCAGTCGCCGATATGCAACATGTCGTTGGCAGTAAGCTGTATGCCGCCAACAAAGCCTTTGATAGTGTCCTGAAATACAAGTATGAGTATGGCAGAGATGGTTCCTAAACTGATGAAGATGGTGCTGAGTTTGGTGCCTAATAGGAATGAGATGATGACTAGGGCGGATATGCACCAGACGATGATCTTGACGACTTGGATGAAACCTGTGATGGGTTTAACCTTCGCTACGGCAAAAGACTGGTATATTTGAGATCCGGTATTGAGGACGGCATTGAAAATAAGGGTAAAAACGATGATTTCTATAACCCTGTTCAACTTCAGGATGCCATTTGCAATCTGCGGATAATCCGGCAGGACCTTGAAGATATAAAAGTTGATCAAGATGATTGGGATGAGCATGCAGAACCGTTGGAAGACATGGTTTTCAATGAGCATGTCATCATACTTTATGGACGTTTTCTTGATGATTTTGAAAACTGTCTTTTTCAAAATGAAACGAACAAGCCATAACAGAAGCAAACTGAGAATCACTAGTGACAGGAAGGCCAGCCCTTCTGCTATTGCCGTGGATGCGGTATGTCCAATGTGCAGGGAAAACCCAATGTTTTTCAAAAAATCAATGTATCTTTCAATCATGATTATCCGCTTATTTTGGTTTTAGAATAGCCTTTTTGAATCAAAAGGTTTAATATCTTTTCTTTGAAATCACCTTGTATGAGGATCTCTCCGTCTTTGACGCTGCCTCCTACGCCACAGGCCGTCTTCAGCTCTTTGCCGAGTACCGCCAAGTCGAAGTCAGAGCCGATGAAACCAGTGACTAGAGTCACTTTCTTTCCGCCTCTTTGTTTCTTGTCGAGCATGACACGAAGGTTTTGCCTGGCGGGATCCAAGGTGATGGTCTGCTCCTCTTCATCAAACCTGAAGTCGGGGTTGGTGGAGTAGACGATGCCGTCTTTGTTGCTTTTATTTTTCATAGGCGATGATATTGAGACTTAAGGGTTTGACCTCTATCTCTAAGTCTTTTTCCGTCATGACGGATTCTCCGTCGATGTTAATGACATTGGCTTTTTCGCGAATGATAGTGGCTTTTGAAGTCTGAAATATGTCAACTTTTGGCGCTTTGTCCATTTTTCGGTTAAGCATAAAACCGCCCATGATAGGAAGCTCTGCCACGTTGGGTTTCCTGACGATGCAGAGGTCGACTTTGCCGTCTTGCAGACTGGCATTGGGCGAGATTGGAATGTTGAATCCCTGCTCGTTAGAGTTGGCAAAGGATATGAACATGGCTTTGGCGATGACAGTCCGTTCCGGCATGACAATACGGTATTTTTCTTCTTTATACTCGAAATAGTCTTTGACGATGTATTTCAGATAGGTGTCGAATCCTCTACGAGGATCATTGGCGTAGTCGTTGGCCACTTTGGCGTCGAAGCCGGTGCCGGCGATGCTGATGAAAGGAATGCCGTTGACGGTGACGGTGTCAATCTTGTATCTTTTCCCGATGTTGATGATTTTCACCGCTTCTGGTGCCGTCATGGGCAGGTCAAGATGATGGGAGAGGCCGTTGCCTGACCCGCATGGAATGATGCCAAGAGCAGTCGAAGTGTCAATGAGTGGCACGCCGACTTCGTTGATACTGCCGTCGCCACCGGCAGCTACAACAATGTCAATGTGCTGTTCCACAGCCTCTTGTGCAAGAAGTTTGGCGTGTCCGGGATACTCTGACAGTTTGATTTCATAGTCGTACTTTTCCTTGTCAAGTACCTTGTCGATGATTTCGGGCAGGTTTCGTTTTTTTCTTGTGCCCGAAATGGGGTTAATGATGAATCGTATCGTTTGTTTGCTCATGGGTGAGTCTGTTTTCTATCATGCGATTGTTGTATTCTTGCAATTGCGCTTGGAATTTCAGCAATAGGTCAGGACACTGAATGTGGTTGATGAGATTGTTGTCTAAGAGACTGTCGTTTTTCAGGTTGAAAACGCCAATGACGTTTTTTCCATCGGATTGGATGAGGTAGTTGCCGTCGCTGTATTGATAGGTCTGGTTGATGTAACTGATCCAAGACGGGGATTGCAAGGTGTCAAAGAGATTGCGGCCAAAACTGAAAACAGTGTCGTTGATGTGGAGCGCTGAGAGAATGCTGGTCCCGAGGTCGATTTGCTGTGCCATTTCATTGCTGCGCTCAGGTATGATTTTATTGGGCTGGTAGAAAGCGATAGGAATGGCATACATTCCCCAAATGTTGTTAAAGTTGTGGTCGTAGTGCTCGGTGTTGGCATGGTCGGACGTGATGATGAACAAGGTGTTTTCAAACCAAGGCTTTTGTGCTGCCGTCCTGAAAAAATCGCGTAAGGCACAATCGGTATAGTAGACGGTGCGCTCGAAGCCGCTCCAGTTGTAGCTTTCTTTGGGCAGTTTGAATCCCTTCGGCAAAGTGAACGGATGGTGTGAGGAAAGCGTGTAAACGAGGCTGGCAAATGGCTGCGGAATGCTGTCGAGGGTTTCGGCAAAGTATTGCAGGAACGGCCCGTCAAATATGCCCCATTTTCCATCGTAGTCGCCATCGTTGTTGTATTCGTCGCGACCGTAATAGTGGTCGAAACCGACTTGTTGTGCGAAGATGTCGAAGTTCATGGTGCCATTGTTGCCTCCATGGAACATGGATGTGTTATAGCCATGTTCTTTCAGTTTGATGCCAAAGCCTTCCAGATCATTGTCAAAATAGGGTGAAGTCGGTAGATCAACATCCATCAGTGAAGGCAATCCGGAGAGAATGCTGGGAAGGGATTCGATGGAACGTCGACCGTTGGCACGGCCGTCAAAAGTAAGGCTTTGGCTTAAGAGGGAGTCTAGGAAAGGGGTAATGCGATTGCTATGTTCAGGATTATAATAACCGATCATCTCTTGTCCAAAACTCTCTAAGATAATGAGAACCAAGTTATCGTGTATGGTGTCGTTGGGTGTTTCTTCTGGCTTAATGTATCTAACGGGAGCTTTGATAGAGACAATAGGATCGTATACATCTTCGACGAGCTGCATGTGTTCAAGTATTTGGCTGTTGGCTCCTTTAGCAATGGTAAAGGGAGTGTTAAGCACAATGGGAACGTGATGAGGCTCGGCGTATTCAAGGGCTTTGATCATGCCGATAGGCTTGTGTTGCGTTCCGCCACGGCATCCTATCACAGTGAGGGCTGCCAAGACGATCAACGAGAGGCTCTGTTTGAGATACCAGCCTTTTGTTTCGTCGGTTTGACCGAAACGGACTCTTGTTATCTTTGCCACCACAACGAGCATCAGTATGGCGAGAATGCCGAAAAGAAACATATACCAATAGTCAATCACGAGCTGCCATACGATACCTGTGGCGTTTTCGTCACCGTCTCCGAAGAATTGGAAAAGTTCAGAGGTCATTCGCTTTCCAATGAAACGGAAGTAAATGGTGTCGATGAGGTTTAATATTATAGCAATGCTGTTTACAATGACAAAATAGATGTCGATGAAGGTCTGAAGGAATTTGTTGTGGAGTTTTTTAAAGGGGATGGTGTAATACAGGATGACAGGGATGTTGATGTACGACAACACGACCATGTCGAAACGCAAGCCACATCCATAGAGCCGCATGGATTTGCCCAGATGAAGATTGGGAAAAAACTGCATGTTGAACAAATACAGCATCCATCGCGTGAAACTGAAAAGCAATGTGACGGCCAATAGCCTATATATGAGCAGCATCAGCGGTGATGACAGCCACTGATTCTTTTTTTTCCTTACATTATAATAACCCATATTTAGTTAGATATGACCTTGCAAAGATAGGAATTTGTTTGTTATTGGCTTTAATGAGCGGACTGTGGCATGGTTTTTATTGGAAAAACAGATTGAAAAGCCTGAAAAAATTATAAATTTGCATACTGATTAACCTTTTGAAAAATGAGCAAGTCAATTCGTCTTCTTCTAGCTTTATTGGTGATAGCCAACGCACTTTTGGCACAGTCTACATTCCCGAAATACGGAAAACCTGTCGACATTCCCATTTATTTGTCCGCTACTTTTGGAGAGATTCGTCCCAATCATATTCATGCGGGACTTGATATCAAAACGCAAGGTGTGGAAGGTAAGAAAGTGTATGCCGTTGCCGATGGCTATGTCAGCCGTATCGGCGTTTCGCCTTATGGATATGGACAAGTCCTCTATATCACTCATTTTGACGGCTACACTTCAGTTTATGCCCATTTGCAACGTTTTTCCAAGGAGATTGCCAATTATGTGAAGGATTATCAGTATGCACACAAAACGTATACGGCTCAGATTTTTCCTCCAAAAGACAAATTCCAGGTGAAGAAGGGCGATTTGATTGCTTTTTCAGGTAACTCCGGAGGTTCGGGAGGGCCCCATTTGCATTTTGAGATTCGCCATACTGATAGCGAAAAACCAGTTAACCCGATGTATTTTGGGTATCAAATTGAGGATGATGTGAAACCGCTCATCCAAGGGTTAGCCGTGTATCCTTTGAATGGGGCAACCCTTGAAGGCGCAGGCAAGTCAAAATATTATAGTGTCACCGGAAACAATGGAAAATATGCCATTAAAGACAAGACAAGCGTCGAGGCCAATGGAGAGATTGCTTTTGGGATTTGCACCTATGACCAGGTAGGCACTTCGACAAATAAAAACGGCCCATATCTCTATGAGTTGTATCTTGATGACGTGTTGCGTTTTCGGGTGGAATGCGACAGTTTTTCCTATAGCGAACCCCGCTATGTGAACAGCCTGCTCGACTATCGCCATTATAAAGAAGTGGGCAGCAGTTACGTGCGTACCGAGGTGGATCCCTACAACAAGCTTCAAATGATTGAAATGAAGAATGGCGTCATCGATGTGGCTGAAGGCGATACGGTGAGAGTGAAGTTCAAAATCCAGGATTATGCGGGCAATACCTCGACCATAGCTTTCAAAGTGATTGGCTGCAAACCGGTTGATCTGCCAGAGCCAGAGCATCGTCGCAGCGAGTATTTCGTCAAGGCGGACGGATCGATGAACAGCTACATTGCGATTGAGGGTTTCAGCGTCGATATGGAGAAGTACACCTTTTTCAGAGATGAATGGGTGAAGACGGGACAGCGCGATGAGAAAGGCTGCTGCTCGCGCATCTATCGTTTTGGTGAAGAGGAGATGACCGTGTTTAAGAACTTCACCGTTCGTATTGTGCCTGAAGAAAAATGGGCAAAAGACCAACGCATGTTTGTCGCCTATATTGACAGAAAGGGCAAGGTGTCATCTTTAGGTGGAAAGATGGTGGATGGCGCCATGCAGGTGGCTACGCGCTCCATGGGTGAGTTCGTTATTAAAATCGACTCCGTAGCACCGAAAATCTCGGCAACGAATTTCAAAGACGGGCAGAATGTTTCGGAACTCAAGTCGCTCCGCTTTAAAATCAGTGACGATATGACCGGCGTCGAAAGCTACAACATCTATCTGGATGACAAATGGGTGTTGGGGCAGTATGACGCTAAAAACGCATTGCTCTATTACGAGTTTGACGAAAAGATGAAAGCTGGCACCAATAACGTGAAAGTGGTGGTGAAAGATGGAGTGGGCAACAAAAAGACCTTTACCGCTAAGGTGGTGAAATAGTTATTTCGGAACGTACTGGTATGCTCCAGCATCAGGCATCCCTTCCCTGGAAATGCCATCAAAATCCATTGGGACTTCGTTTCCTATAGCAGGATTTCCTATGCCAATGGCAGCTGAACCGATGCTGTCCAAATGATAATCATTTTGCTTGGTCTGGGCAAAGAAGGGCTCTTTGTTGAATATGCAATGGCTGAATGCAGGATAATTCACGTATTTTGACGACTTGATCAGGCAGTGGTTGAAGGCGTAAGTGCTGTCGGCTTCTTCATAGAATGAGGTGATGATTTCGTTTTCGTTGCTGCCATAGACGATGCAATTGTCGATCTGGCAATCCAGAAGCGGGTAGAGGAAAACCTCGTTGGTGGCCGCGTTTTCCACATAGTTGGTTAGGGCAAAGGCCGCAAAGGTATTGGTGGCAAAGGTGCAATAGTTGGCAATGGTGCCGTGAATGAGGCGGTAATCGCCGCCATGAATCTGAACGGCATGCCCCTTGCTGTTGCTGATGACGAAATTCTTCATTTCAACGGGGTAGAAGACGGAATAAAGGCCGCTTCCTGACTGGTTTTGGATGATGGTGTTGCTGACCCTTAAGGCATTTTGTGTTGCCTTGAACACCGATTGGCAGTTGATGCCGATGTAGCTGTTTCGGATGATGGCGTGGTTAATGATATGGTCAGCACCTTCGCGGCCATCCATCAACATGATTTGATCCCATTGACCTGGTACGTCATCGTAATACGCTTCCAGCCGATCACCTTCAATGATGACGGGGTTTTCAGCGGTGCCTTGCACGATAAGCTGGCCGTCGCTCCATGAGAGAATGCCGCCGCCTTCGTGAACGTATATGTGGGTCCCTTCTTCGATGCGTAATGTGCCGTAAGAATTGATGAGGGCATAACCATATATCACATAAGGCCTTTCATTGGTCCAAATGGTTGTTTCCAGACTGTCTGCAACGATTTTGAACGCTCCATTGATGCTAGAGACGTGCTGGTCCCCGACAATGTAATGGGCATTCTGACCCCATGCCATCAGCTTGATGGTCTGCGTGTTTCCATTGGTAACAAACTCCAGTTCGTCCTCGACTACAAAAGGCGTGTTGAGTTCATTTGGATCGATGGTGACCTGCAAAAACGAGAAAAGGCTGTCTTCAGCAGGGATGATTTTGTCATAAAACTCAGTTCCAGATTCGCCATCAAGATTGAATCGGAAAGGGGATGCTTCACCGCCCATTAAACGTACAGTGCTGATTTTCAAATCTTCAATATGACGGTTGTAGATTTTAAGCTGATGTGTTGTCGAACCTAAACTGGTAAAAACGGTGTCGAATAACACAGTATCAGCAGAAAACTCAAGCCTTTGATTCGGGTCACTGCTGATAGGGGTTTCTTTTTTGCAAGAAAAAAACAATATCGATATCGCTAAAATATAAAAAAAAGGCTTTTTCATTGATTGTGATTTCTTGGATATAAGTTCTTGCTTTATTCTGATACGTGTGTTTTGTGAAATTATTGCATATCGACGGTCAATATGAAAAACTAAAACAGCAGTCCTGTAAACTCTTCATTCCGTTTCACGCCAATCATTTGGTCAAATTCGTCTTCGGTGAGGATAGGGATGCCCAGGGCTTCGGCTTTCTTGCGTTTTTCGGGCCCCATCTTATCGCCCGCCAACACATAGTCGGTCTTGGAGGATATGGAGCTGACGCTTTTGCCGCCATAAGCCTCGATGGTCTCTTTGATGCCGTCACGGGAATAGTGCTGGAAAACACCGCTTACGACGAATGATTTGCCTGCCAGCACTTGCTCTTTGTCGGAGGCTTGCTTTTCCTCTATGGCGAACTGCAGACCCGCTGCCTTCAGCCGGTTGACTATATCGATGTTGCGCTGGTCTTCAAAGAAGGTCTTGACCGAAAGGGCGATCTTCTCGCCAATTTCGTCAATCTGGGTCATTTCTTCAATGGATGCTCCAATGATGTGGTCGATATCGTGCAAGGCCTTGGCCAACACTTTAGCCACTGACTCGCCGACAAATTTAATGCCTAAAGCAAACAGTACGCGCTCAAAAGGAACGCTTTTCGACTTTTCAAGTGCTTCAAGTATGTTTTGGGATGTCTTTTCCTTAAAACTGACCTTGCGTGTGGCTATAGGTATAAGGCTGTATTCGTCTTGGATGGTGATGACTTTTTCCAGACCAAAGAGTTTATCATAGGTCAAGTCATAGAGGTCTGCTACGTTGTGGACGAGGCCTTCTTCGTATAACAGTTCCACCTTGCCCTCGCCGAGACTCTCAATGTTCATGGCCTTGCGGCCGATGAAATGCTCGATGCGCCCTCTGACTTGTGGAGAGCAGCCTAAAACGTTAGGGCAGTACCATGCCACCTCGCCTTCGTTTTGCACGAGCTGGCTTCCGCAGATAGGACAGTTCTTGACAAATTCGACAGCTTTGGCACCTGCTTGACGTTTGTTCAAGTTGACGCCGATGATTTTTGGTATGATTTCACCACCTTTCACCACGGTGACGGTGTCGCCATAATGCAAGTCGAACTGACGAATGAAGTCTTCGTTGTTCAAGGTGGCGCGTTTCACGGTGGTGCCTGCCAACTGGACGGGCGCAAGGTTGGCGACAGGGGTGATGGTGCCGTGACGGCCCACTTGGAAATCGACACTTTGCAGCTCGGTCTCCACCTCTTCAGCCTTGAATTTGTAAGCGATGGCCCAACGGGGTGACTTGGCAGTGTAACCTAAGATCTTTTGCTGTTCAAAACGATTGACTTTCAGCACAATCCCATCAATTGCGAATGGCAGTTCGTGCCTTTTTTCATCCCAATAGTTGATGAAGTCAAAGATTTCGTCAACGGTTTTGCAGAGTCCGACAAAATTGGAGATGTTAAATCCCCACTTCCTGGCAGCCATCAGCGATTCGTAATGGGTGGAGAAACGACTTTCGAGATCGTCCATCATCATGTAATATTCAAAGCTCTCAAGATGGCGTCGGGCGACTTCCTTGGAGTCTTGCAGTTTAAGTGTTCCGGCCGCGGCGTTGCGCGGGTTAGCGAAAGGCGCTTGCTCTTCATCATTGCGTTCTTCGTTAAGGCGTTTAAAGCTCTCAAAAGGCATGACGATTTCGCCACGCATTTCGAAGAAGGCGGGATAATCGCCGCGCAAACGTAATGGAATGGTGTGAATGGTTTTTACGTTGGTGGTCACGTCGTCGCCTTGCATGCCATCGCCCCGGGTTACAGCACGGACGAGTCGCCCATCTTCGTATTGAAGGCTGATAGAGAGACCGTCGAACTTCAGCTCGCAGCAAAACTCCACTTCTTCGTCTATGCTTTTCTTGATGCGGGTGATGAATTCCTGGATTTCTTCCTTGCTATACGAGTTGGCGAGCGAGAGCATGGGATAGCGGTGTGTGACCGTCTGGAACACCTTGGTGATGCCGCCTCCGACACGTTGCGTAGGAGAAGCGGGTGATAAGAATTCAGGGAACTCCTTCTCCAGCCGTGCTAATTCCTCCAGCATCATGTCGAACTCGTAGTCGCTGATGGTGGGCTGGGCAAGGATATAGTAGTTGTAGTTGTGTCTTTCAAGCGTTTCGCTCAGTTCGGCAATGCGTTGGCGGGCTTCGTCTTTGGTCATAGCATCATGTAGTCCAAGGGGTTAATGTGGCAAAGCAGCAAGATGATGACAATAAGGGCAATCGTTACAACGCAGCCTAGGAGTGCGATCAAAGCGCCTTTGGGATTTTTCAAAATGAGGAGTATCAGAAGGATGCTCAAAATAAAAAGCACGCATGCCGGCCAAATGCAAGCGGCAAGGCCAAAACCGAGACCGGCGAAAAAGAAAGAGGTCCGGTGAACGCTCTCGTTCATCTGTGCTTTTCGTAGGATTTCCTGACGCAGTACCACCATGCAGCCATAAAGCAGGAATGGAGCGGCAACGAAAGCGTTGATGCCGCTGATGATGCCAAACGAAGGCATGATACAGCTGAAAGTGGGTATCAAAGCGATGATCCAGGCTGTCTTCTTGTTGGAGAGCAAGTCGGTGATGCGGTAAACCATGGAGATGGTGAACAGCGAAACCAAGGTGTAGAAAGCACGGCTGAGAAACATTGCGACATTCTCATTATGGAATAGATGCGTTGTGCCTCTCTGGATATGCTTCATCAAAGCGAATATCAGGCTGGGCCTCTGCATCTCGGCATGTGAGCCGTAACCCTGCGCAAATATGACGACAAGCAACCGTACGATGATGGCAATGAGCATCAAGGCGGTGAAGGGATGCCGTTTTTGGAAATCGACAAGTCGTTTGATCATGGTTTTTCCTTTTTGATTTACAAAAGTACGATTTTTTGTAATTTTGTGGCTCGTTTCAACGAAAAATGGAGCAAAAAATGAAGAACACCGTTTTTTCATGCCCTGTGCAGATCCGGATGAGTGACCTGGACCCTTTCAACCACGTCAACAATGGCTGTCAGATGAACCTTTATGACTATGGCCGCACGCAGTTTCTTGAACATGTATTGCAGACCGAAATAGATTGGTTGACTTTTGAATGGGTCCTGGTACATGTGGACTTGGATTTTCGCCTCCCGATCCGTATCCATGACAAAATTGTCTGTGAGACCGAGCTTGTTGAAATGGGCAACAGCAGCGTCAAACTGCAACAAAGGATGCTGAATACGGTGACGGGCGAGGTAATGTCGACATGCAACAGCGTCCTGGTGTACTTCGACCGGGTTGCGAATCATTCCAAACTTATTCCGGAATCGTTCAAAAGCCTATTCATATGAGACGCTTGGTCCGACTTGGCCTCTGCATGATGCTGATGCTGTCTTTTGCCACCGTTTTCGGACAGGAAAAGGAGAGCGTCCGTGTCGCCTTTTGGAATATGGAGAACTTCTTCGATGCCTTCGTGGATTCAACCCGCGCCTACAACGAGTTTACGCCTGAAGGTGGACAGCACTACACGAAGAACAGGTTCTATAAAAAGAGAAATAACCTTTATAAAGCCATTCTGGCCATGTCGGAGAACCATCCAATCGGCATCTTCGGCGTCTGTGAGGTGGAGAATGACTATGTGTTGCGCTCTCTTTTCGAACAGACCCCTCTCAAAAGGCACAACTACCGCTGGGTGCTCTATGAAGGCCCTGACAAGCGTGGCATCGACCCGGCCATCATCTATTCCTGTGATTGGTTTCAGCTTGTTGAAAGTGCGGTGTTCCCGTATTATAACCCCGAAGACACGGCCTATCATTCCCGGGATATCTTGTATGCAAAGTTTATTGCTAAAGAAACGAAGGTCCCTGAGCCTGTCGAAGGGCCAGCCCAATATGCTGATACTATTCATGTCTTCGTCAATCACTGGCCGTCGCGCTATAGTGGTGAGCTGGAAACGGTAGGATCGCGTGCCTGCTCAGCTGCTATCCTCCGAAGCAAGGTCGATTCCATCAATGCAGCGTCTCCCGAAGGCTATGAACCTAAAGTCATCATGATGGGCGATTTGAATGACTGCCCGACCGATCCAAGCGTCTACGACGTGTTGAAGGCGCGACGCCGCTCCGAGTATGAGGACGGGCTGTTGATCAACTTGTTTGCTGAGTCAAAAGGCTTGGGCTTCGATGGTACCATCAAGCATCAGGCAGATTGGATGATATTCGACCAGATGATTGTCACACCGGTGTTGATGAAGGGTGGGGAAGGCCTACACTATAAGGAAAACAGCGCCCGCATCTTCCATGCGCCTTTTATGTTGGAGGAAGACCCGACCTATCATGGACTGAAGCTTATCCGCACCTATATCGGTCCTCGCTATTTCGGCGGTTTCTCCGACCATTTGCCAGTTTACATCGATTTGGAAAGATAGTTTTCTTTGCAGCGGATATCACAAAATAATTACTACTTTTGCGGTCTAAAAACGAAAACACGCCATGTGGGTAGTCCTTTCATTGGTATCGGCCTTTTTGTTAGGCTTTTATGACATTTTCAAGAAACGTTCTGTCGTCAATAACGCCATCATTCCGGTACTTTTTTACAGCACAATGATCAGTGCCGGCATTTTTGTCCCCTTTATCCTGTTGTCCTTTTTCAAGCCTGAGCTTTTCGCCGAAGGCTTTTGGCACAATTTCTTCGTGGAGCCTTTGTCGGCCAAGCAGCATCTGCTTGTTGTAGGCAAGACCGCGCTGATACTCGCTTCCTGGATGTTCAGCTACTCCGCGATGAAGAACCTGCCCATTACCGTGGTTGGCCCTGTCAACCAGTTGCGTCCTGCCATTTCGGTGGTGTTGTTGTTTTTGATCTTCCACGAACATCTTTCTTTGACGCAATGGATAGGCTTGGTCTTGGCCATTGTCTCCTTCTATCTGATGAACCGTTCGGGGAAGCTGGAAGGTATCCATTTCAAGTCGAACAAATGGGTTTATATGTTGCTCGGGTCTGCTGTTTTGGTGGCGCTCAGCGGTGTGTACGACAAGTTCCTTCTCAGCGGTGAGAAGATCTCGCCTTCCACCATCCAGGCCTGGTACACCATCTACGATTTTCTGATGATGGCGGTACTGTTTCTCTTTGTCTGGAAACCCAAACGCTCCGAGCAGCCCTTTGAGTGGCGCGGAGGCATCGCCGCCATGGCCGTTTTCGTTACTGTGGCCGACGTCATCTACCTTTCTGGTCTCAAACAGGAAGCCGCCGTCGTGGTCCTCATCCCGTTGATTCTCTATGGTGTGCGTCTGATTGTCTCCTTCGTTTACGGTGCTATCGTCTTCAAGGAAAAGAATATCCGAAGCAAAATCATACCCTTGCTGATGGTGCTTGCAGCTTTGGTGTTCCTTTGCGTCTGATCCCCTTTATTTAAATCAGGTCTAAAAAGAGACAAAACCCGATTTTTTTATTTTGTTTTGTTATTATTCCATATATTTGCAATTTAAACGTGCAAATTTTTGATTTATGGAAATAAAAAGACTCTTTGATCTTCTTCAGAATTATGTGGAGAAGTACCCGAATCAGCAAGTCGCCTTAGCGGGAAAGAAAGACGGTGAATGGAGAAAATACAGTATCCAGGAATACATCGAATGCGTGAACCGCTTGAGTTATGCACTCATCGAACTCGGCATCGAGAAAGAGGATAAGGTGGCCATCATCCTGACCAATCGTCCTGAATGGAACATGATTGATATGGCTGTCAACCAGATTGGCGCCATCGGTGTGCCGATTTATCCTACTATCAGCGAAGAGGACTACCATTTCATTTTGAAAGACTGCGAAGCTAAAATGGTGATCATGGACGGCTTGTCGGTGATGAACAAGGTGTCGAGCATCCTTTACGATGTCCCGAATATCAAGTTGGTCTATACCATGATCGACCGTAACAAATATCCTTATTTTTCCCAATTGATGGATCTCGGTGAACAGCATCCTCATCCAGAAGAGCTAGAAGCCCGTAAAAAGGCCGTGGATGAAATGGAATGCGCTACCATCATCTATACCTCAGGTACCACAGGCACCCCGAAAGGCGTTATGCTTTCGAACTACAACCTGATGAATCAGTTTAAGAACTTTGAGTTCACTATCCCTCAGCGTTCTACCCGTGCCTTGAGTTTCTTGCCCGTTTGCCACGCTTACGAACGCGCCTTGATCTACGCTTATCAGTATCGCGGCATGTCGATTTACTATGCCGAGAATCTGGGCACCATCGCTGCCGATATGAAGGATATCCATCCTACCATGATGTGCGCCGTGCCGCGTGTGATGGAACGTTTCTACGATGCCATCTACTCCTCAGGAAAGAAGATGAAGGGCATCTCGAGAGCCATCTTCTTCTGGGCGTTGCATCTTGGCGAACGCTACAAGATTGACAAGATCCACCGTAACTGGTTCTATGACTTTAAACTTGGCATTGCTGACAAACTTGTCTATAGCAAGATCAGGACGAAGATCGGAGCCGAAGAATTCGATATCGTTGTGTCTGGCGCCGCTAGCCTCTCCAAGAAGCTGGCTGGTTTCTTCTCTGCCATTAAGATGCCCGTTTACGAAGGCTATGGTCTGACGGAGACTTCTCCCGTGATTGCTGTGAGCAATAACAATCCTCATGGCCGTGAAGTGGGTTGCGTTGGCCAACCGCTTCCTGGCGTCGAAGTGAAGATTGCCGACAATGGCGAGATCATCTGCCGCGGCCACAACGTGATGATGGGCTATTATAAGAAGCCCGAGCTGACCAAGGAAGTCATCGACGAAGACGGTTGGTTCCACACGGGTGATATGGGCATGATCAATGAGCACAATCAACTGATTATCACGGGCCGTATCAAGAGCCTTTTCAAGACCTCGGGTGGCAAGTACATCAATCCTGACCTTATCGAAGGCAAGTTCATCGCTTCACCTTTCTTTGAGCAAACTGTCGTGGTCGGCGAAAACCAGAAGTACGCCGGAGCTATCATCGTTCCTGACTTCAACTTTATGAAAGGCTGGTGCCAGCGTCATAATGTGCCATACACCACACCCCAGGAGCTGCTGAAGAACGAAGATGTGCTGAAACGCTTTGCCAGGGAGATCAATAAGATTAATGGCACCTTGGGCGACACCGAAAAGGTGAAGAAATACGAGTTCATCGCTGACGAATGGTCGATTGCCAATGGCTTGATGACCCCGACCCTCAAAGTGAAACGTAAGGTGGTGACACAGCGATATGCTGACGTCATCGAGAAGATGTTCGCTGTTAAAGACTAACATCTTTGCGTTGGTAAAACACAAGAGCCGCTTGCATGCAAGCGGCTCTTTAAGTTATATGGGGGAAACCCTTTCTCCTTTATGGTATTCTAGATTTCTTTTTAACTCTCAAGATAGGTATATCCGTAAAGTCCTGAGCGATAGTTAGAGAGGAATTCCTTGCCCTCTTCTACAGTGATCTTGCCGTCCTTGACGCATTTTGTCACCCAGGTTTCAACTGTGCGGACGAGTTTCTTGGGACTGTACTGCACATACTCCAACACATCTGCGACGGTCTCGCCATCAATGACTTGGTCGATATAGTAGCCTTTTTCGTCAACCGAAACATGGACGGCATTGGTGTCGCCAAAGAGGTTGTGCAAGTCACCCAAAATCTCCTGATAGGCACCTACGAGGAACACTCCTATGTAATAATGCTCCTTGTCGCTGATGGAATGCAGCGGGATGGTGTGCTGTGTTGATTTGGCGACGAAGTTGGTGATTTTGCCGTCACTGTCGCAGGTGATATCCTGTAAGGTGGCCAAATGATTTGGGTTTTCGTCCAGCCTTTGAATCGGAATGATAGGGAAGAGCTGGTCGATGGCCCAAAGGTCGGGCAGCGACTGGAATAGTGAGAAGTTGCAGAAGTATTTGTCTGCCAATAGTTTGGGTAGAGAGGTGAAGTCCTCGGGCACACGCTTCAGGCTGTTTGCGATATGGTTCACTTCACGTGCGATGCTCCAGAACAGGCGCTCGACCTTGGCTCTTGATTTGAGGTCTAACAGTCCGAGACTGAAAAGATTGAGAGCTTCTTCGCGAATTTCCTGGGCGTCGTGCCAAATCTCCAATGATGAGCTTTTGGTCAGTTCGTCCCACGAATTGTAAAGTTCCTTGATCAGTTCATGGTCGTTTTCTTCGGGCTCTTCGTCATCGTCCCATTCAGGCAACGAGGTCTTTTCCAGCACTTCGAAGATCAAGACGGAGTGGTGTGCCGTCAGGGCACGTCCCGATTCGCAGATGACGTTGGGGTGTGGCAGTTCGTTCTTGTCGCAGGCGTCGACGATGGTGTATACGGCGTTGTTGGCGTATTCTTGGATGCTGTAGTTCACCGAACTGGCGCTGCTTGAACTGGTGCCGTCATAATCGACGCCGAGGCCGCCGCCCATGTCGACGAATTCGATATGGTAGCCCATCTTGTAGAGCTGAACGTAGAACTGTGCTGCCTCGCGCAATGCCACGTTGATTTTTTTGATCTTGCTCACTTGGCTGCCAATATGGTAATGGACGAGTTTCAGACAGTCTTTCATGTCATGGTCCTCAAGAAAATCCAGGGCTTCCAGAAGTTCCGAAGAGGTGAGGCCGAACTTGCTGCCGTCGCCACCTGATTCTTCCCATTTCCCTGCACCTGAGCTGGCCAGTTTGATACGTACGCCTAAGTTGGGCGTCACCTTCAGACGCTTGGCGATTTTGGCGGTAATCTTCAGCTCGTTGAGCTTTTCGATGACGATGATGATCTTGCGGCCCATCTTTTGGGCGAGCAACGCCAGTTCGATGAACTCTTCGTCTTTGTAACCGTTGCATATAATGAGCGAGTCGGAGTCGGTGCCAAGAGCGATAATGGCATGAAGCTCGGGCTTCGAACCGGCTTCAAGGCCTATGTTGCATTTCTTGCCATGGCTGACGATTTCTTCGACCACAGGCCGCATTTGGTTTACCTTGATAGGCATCACAACGAAGTTTTCACCCTTGAACTCATACTCTTTTGCAGCTTCCTTGAAACACGAATCAATCATATTGATGCGGTCGTCAAGAATGTCAGGAAAGCGTATCAGCATAGGGGCCGAGACATCCCTAAGTGACAGTTCGTCGACGAGTTCGGGAAGATCAACCGAGGCGCAGCCTTTTTTCGGCGTCACGGTCATATGGCCATTTTCGTTGATGGAAAAGTAATTGCCGCCCCAGCCTTTCACATTGTAAAGGTCCTCGGAGTCTTCAATGCGCCATTTTCTCATTTTATTTTCTTGTCTAATAATGAATTACAATAAACTGACTGCCAAAAAAACGACATAATTTTGATGATTATTGCCGAAAAATGGACTGCAAATATATGAAAAACATTGGCTTAAGGTGTCTTTTTAAGAAATTGTTTCGGAAAGTCTTTTTTGTATTGAGGTTTTGTCGGTTTTTATTGCAGCGAAATTGATAGTTTATTTTTATCTTTGCCTGTTCTTGTACTGAATTAATCGAATGATATGAGATTGCTAATCGCTGATGGTGGTGCTACTAAAACGGAATGGATCCTTCTGGAGAACCGTTTGGTCAAGTATCGCTTCGTGACCAACGGATTCAATCCTAACTATGCTCCGGTTTCAGCATTCGAAAACGTGTTGCGGTCGGATTTTCCTGCTTCCTTTCCTGTTGAAGTGGATGAGATCCGGTATTATGGTTCGGGATGTGCTGCTGAGGACAACTGCGTTTTGGTCAAAACTGCCATACAAAAGCGTTTCCCAAGAGCTGAAGTCGCAGTCACACACGATTTGATGGCGGCAGCCCATGCGACACTTGGGCGTAACCTTGGCATTGCCTGTATTCTTGGGACTGGCTCTAATTCCTGTCTTTATGATGGCAACAGGATTATTGGACAAGGTATCTCTTTGGGATACCTCGTTGGAGACGAAGGTAGCGGATGTCATATTGGAAAGGAAGTGGTTCGGTCGTTTTTTTATGAAATGATGCCAGAAGAACTTTGCCGGCAGTTTGATGCTGAATATGGATTGGATCGGGGTTCTTTTGTCAATCGGTTGTATCATGATGCACAACCTTCGAAGTATTTGGCGTCTTTTTCGCGTTTTGCAGGGAATCATCAGGATCATCCTTTCATCAAAGATTTATGCACCCGTTGTTTCAATGCTTTTATAGATTCCTTTATTTGCCGCTATGATGGTTATTCGTCTTTAAATGTTAGTTTCGTGGGGTCTGTGGCCTATCATTTTCAGGCCATATTGCGTGATGCGCTTAATGAGCGTGGCATCTCCGTCGGGCAGGTGCTCCAAAGTCCAGCGGAGGGCTTGATACGGTTCTATACGTCGGAATAAAACTTCTTGTTGTCATATTTTTTTGTTATTTTTGCACTACTAAAATCATATCCCAATGCGACTATTACTTATCAGCAATTCAACCAATTTCGGTGAGACTTACCTGGCTTGGGCCAGCAATCAGATAGAGTTTTTCTGCCTTCAGAACAACCTGAACAAGGATAGCAGAATCATTTTTGTTCCTTTTGCCGGTGTCAATATTGCAGGCAAGGCTTATCCTGACAGCTACGACGCCTATGAGGAACGTGTGAAGCGTGTTTTTGAAGAAAAATTCGGATTTGAGGATTTCGTTTCCGTACATCATTATGATGACAAAGTAAAAGCGGTTCGCGATGCAGACTGCATCGTTGTCGGTGGTGGAAATACTTTCCATTTGGTAGCAGAGATGCATAGGTATGGACTGATGAAGGTCATCCGTGAGCGTGCCTTGGCAGGTGTTCCATACATTGGCTGGAGTGCAGGCTCTAATGTGGCTTGCCCTACGCTTTGCACCACGAATGACATGCCTATCGTGCAGCCTGCCTCATTCGAGACCCTTAACCTTGTTCCGTTCCAAATCAACCCCCATTATCTTGACCCCCATCCTGAAATCGACAAAATGATCAAACATGGAGGTGAGACACGTCAGGATCGCATTAACGAATACCTTGCCGTGAATCAGCAGATGGTAGTGGTCGGTTTGCGCGAAGCGACCTCATTATGGGTGACCGATGGCAAGATGATGCTAAAGGGTGGCAAAAAGATGATTGTCATGCAATACGGCAAAGAGGCTATTGAAATCGAGCCGAATAGCGATGTGACGTTCTTGTTGAATAACAATTTGGCATAACCTTATTTAAATAAGCTTTTGTCTTCAAAGACCACCAGCTTTCTGTCGAGGCTGATGGTCTTTTTTTCGCCCTTTTCGCCACGGATGAGATAGTTGGAGGCATCTTCGCCCAATATGGAGATGAAAGCCTTCTTGATGCGTGACAGGTTGGCGTTCAACGTGTTTCCTAGGGCGTCCGTGAGGTTGTCAACGGCTTTGTGCAACAAGACGTCGTCCAGATAGTCTGAGGTTTGCCGATAGATGCGGTACAGTTCGTTTTTATAGTCGACAAGATAATTGAGCTGTATGCCTTCTTCGTGGAGTAAAAAGAGGATGTAAAGCGCCTTGCACAGTGATGACATTGTCACTTGGATATTATTTCGGTCGGTGAGATACAGGTTGCCGTTTGCCGCAATATAAAGACGGCTTGCGCCTTGAGCGCCATTATGCCTCAATAAAGTATCGATGATAACCTTGTGAAACCCTGTGTATTGTACCTCTCCCTTTTGCTGCTCGGAATGTGTGAATTCAAGTTTTTCAAAGAAACGTTTCTCTTTGGGATTTTCTCCTTTGATGTCTATTTTGGGCAGTCTGTCTTTCAACCGATAGAAGGCTTTTAATGTTTCCAACGGGTCATCATCAATCTCCAAAATCAGGAAGTCTTGATAGTGACTGGAACGCTGGCTGTATATTTTCAGGAAAAACGCTGGTTTTTCCATTTTAAATCCATTGATGTTTAGATAGTTAAGAAAGATTTCTTTCGATAAGGCAGCTGTATCGATTTCGGAAAGGCTTTCTCCAATGATGTCGATTTGTTCTGATGACAAAGATGGTTCCAGATAGCTTAGGGCATCACAGAAAGTGTCTTTTTTTTGCTGCGTTTCGGTGAGAACTTTGGGCAGATAGAAAAACTCACGATGGTGTTTGTTCAAAAGCCGGCAAATGTCATCATAGCTTTCTTGTATTGCATGATTCACCTTTTCGTTGTACTCCGATTCAACATACAGTATGGCGTTGCGTGTGTCGAACGTAAGGTTGGGAATAGAGACGAGTCTGGCTTTGATGGAACACATCTCAGGTAAATCGATGCCGATGACTGTTATCAACGCAGTGATCAGCAATGATTCGTCTTTGGCGAAATCGTCATCGGAAAAGGAAAGTTGCAACAGGATTTTCAGTACCGCTTTTTTCTCCGCATCTCCTAGCGCTATAAGGCGTTCAACTGCGGCAGAGAGGGGGATGCCCATGGCTTTCTTGGCTTGGCTTGGCTGTATGCCGATGACCTCATAAATCTGATGCAAGTAGTCAATTTCGCCTTGACTGACTATGCCGTCGCTTTGAATGAGGTCGGAAAGCACTTTGGCAAGTGCAATCTTCTGATTTTCTTTGTATTTCATCGATTTAAGAGGTTGCAAGGTTGCAACCCGATTTTTTGGGGGTTCAAATCCGATATTTTTGCAAAAATAATTGTTTTACCAATAGCTTCTTATTAAGAAGGGTATTGTTATGGGAACAGAGTATAAAAAAGGCCTATCACAAGAGGAGGTTTTGGAGAGTAGGCGTCTACATGGCGACAATGTCTTGACTCCGCCTGCGAAGGAACCGCTTTGGAAACAGTTTATAGAGAAGTTTACGGACCCGATTATCCGTATTTTATTGATCGCCTTGGTTTTGTCCGTTGCTGTCTCTGTCTATCAATATGCGACGGGGATGGAAGGCTTGGGCGTCCTCCTGGAGCCTCTCGGCATTTTTATAGCGGTGATGCTTGCTACAACTGTCGCTTTCTTCTTCGAATTAAATGCCAATAAGAAGTTCGAGATTCTAAATCAAGTTCGTGATGAGGGTAAGGTTACGGTCTTTCGTGATGGTGTTATTACACAAATCGAAAGAAAGAATGTCGTGGTAGGTGATTGGGTCGTTGTCGAAACTGGTGATGAGATTCCTGCCGATGGCTATTTGCATGAGGCAGTGTCGTTGATGGTAGATGAGTCACAGCTGACGGGCGAACCTGTTGCACGTAAAAGCGTACATCCGGAAGAGTTCAATTCTGAAGCTACCTATCCAACCAATTATGTCTGCCGAGGATGTGCCGTTTTGGAAGGCCATGGCATTTTTATTGTGGACAAAGTGGGCGATGCTACCGAATGGGGTAAGGTGTATCAAGGCGCCCAGATAGATAATAAGGTGAGGACTCCGCTCAATGAACAGCTTGATGAGTTAGGGCATGTTATAACAGTGGCAAGCTATGTGATTGCCGGTCTCGTCATCGTTTTGCGTCTAGTGATGTACTTCGCATTCGGCGACAATATGCCTTTCGATTGGATGGATTTTGTCCGATTTACCCTTAATACTTTGATGATTGCCGTCACTTTGATTGTGGTGGCTGTCCCCGAAGGTTTGCCTATGAGTGTGACACTTAGCCTTGCCTTGAGTATGAAACGCATGCTGGAGACCAACAATCTGGTGCGTAAACTCCATGCTTGTGAGACAATGGGCGCCGCCACCGTGATTTGTACCGACAAGACGGGCACGCTGACACAGAATCAGATGTGCGTCGATACGTTCCATATCTTTGCCTTGCCTGACGGCAAGCTTGACGAAAGTGAAGCCTCCTATCTTATTAAAGAAGGCATTGCCCTGAATTCAACCGCTTATCTGGACTTCACCGATCGGGAACATGCCAAACCGGTAGGAAATCCTACTGAGGCGGCCTTGTTGTTATGGCTTTATCATAACAATGTGGATTATATCAGTCTTCGTGATGATGAACGTGTTGTTCGTCAATGGCCTTTCTCTCCAAAATACAAGTATATGGCGACTTTGGTTAAGACTGAACTTTCAGGAGAGCGTGTTTTGTATGTCAAAGGGGCTCCCGAGATTGTCATGAAACACTGCAGCAGCATTCTTCTTCCTGAAGGCGAAAAAACATTGGAAGATAAAAAAGCAGGGATTGATTCCGAGCTTCTTTCATATCAACATCATGCCATGCGAACTCTTGCATTTGCTTATAAATATTTGAGTGACAATGAGATAGAATCAATTTATGAAGGCGAAAAAATGCAGGTGGATGACTTGTGCCTTCTTGGCGTTTGCGCTATCAGCGATCCCATTCGTCTAGACGTGCCTGATGCAGTGAAGGCATGTAATAATGCAGGTATTAAAGTGAAGATTGTGACGGGTGATACATCTGGGATAGCCATGGAAATAGGGCGTAAGATTGGTTTGTGGCAAGAGGACGATACCGAAGAGGAAAACATCGTGACTGGGAAGGAGTTCTCTCGAATTAGCGATGAGGAGATGCTGTCGCGCCTTGATTCGATCAAGATCATGTCAAGAGCCCGTCCATCTGATAAGGAAAGGCTTGTGAAGCTATTGCAACAACATGGTGAGGTGGTGGCCGTAACGGGCGATGGCACCAATGATGCGCCTGCTTTAAATGCAGCGCAAATAGGTCTTTCAATGGGCGACGGGACATCGGTTGCAAAAGAGGCAAGTGACATCACCATTATTGACAATTCTTTTAAAAGCATAGCTCGTGCTGTTACTTGGGGCCGGTCCCTATACCATAACATACAGCGTTTTATCCTCTTTCAGATGACTATCAATGTTGCGGCGTGCTTGGTGGTATTAATGGGAGCCTTGTTAGGCACTGAGTCACCTTTGACAGTGACTCAAATGCTTTGGGTCAACCTCGTCATGGATACTTTTGCCGCTTTGGCATTGGCATCGTTGCCCCCTGATTCGGATGTTATGAAAGAGAAACCCCGTTCGCGTGACGCTTTTATCATTAACAAAGACATGTGGCGTAAGATTTTTGGTGTCGGCATGTCGTTTGTCGTTGTGCTTTTTGGTTTCCTTCAGTATTTCAAGCATTTCGATGTGACTTCGTTTAACGACTTCTCACTGAGAGACTATTTTTCCAGTTTTGTTAACTTTAGCCATGTCAATAAGGGACTCTCGCCATACGAACTTACGCTTTTCTTCACCATTTTTGTCTTTATGCAATTCTGGAATATTTTTAATGCCAAAGCCTATCATTCAGAAAAATCGGCATTTGCCGATCTTTGTCATAGTTCCGGTTTCCTTTGGACGCTTGTCTTGGTATTTATCGGACATATCCTTATTGTCACTTTGGGCGGTGAAATGTTCGAGGTTGTTCCATTGGCTATTTCCGATTGGGTTTGGGTTGTTTGTGCCACATCGCTTATTCTCTGGATAGGAGAAGCAGGAAGAGCCATAAATCGTATGCGCGTGAATAAATAATTTGTATTTTTGCCTGATTTTAATAATGACTATCATGAAAAGACACTTTGTGATTATTGCTGTTGCGTTTTTTGCATTTTTGATGTTCCAATCCTGTGGAAATAAAGCCACGATCTCTGGTACATGGATTCAACCGAAAGGCGATTATGAATTGGCAGAAGAGCAGGGTTTCACGCTTCTTGATGACGGATCAGTCCTGCCAATTAATATGGGCTATCGTGAGTGGTATGCATGGAAACAAGATGGCGATCAGATTATCTTTTTGGGACATTATACTGGTCCCACCAATCCAGGTGATTTTTCCGATACTTTGAAGGTGGTCTCTGTCACTGACGAAGAGCTCCTACTGAAAGACTTGGGCGGATATGAGGTGAAATACGAACGCCGAAAATAAGCCTACGGTAAAAGTTAAAAATCGTGCTGCATGAGCGGCGCGATTTTTTTTTGATGTTGTAGGCGTTTGTTTACATCATTTTCAATTCTTCTCCGATCATTTTTGCCGCATTTTTCACCAAGTCAGCACAGGGTCTTTTCCTGGATTCTAATAGTTCACGACATACGATGCTGCTGTTCTCTTGGCGAAAGCGTTCTGCCAGTTTTTGGACGAGGGCATAATTGTGGTTTCGATTCACGCTGTCATTTGGATCGTCACAAGGAATGGCTTGTCCAACAATAAGAAACATGCCTGTTACCGTTCCGCAAACCTCACGCAGTCTTCCCATTCCTGCTCCAAAAGGTGCAGCTGTCCGAGCGGCATTTTGTGGCGATATGTTGAACAAATCGGCATATGCCATATAAACTGATTGCGCACAATTATAGCCAGAAAGGAAATACTCAACTGCCTGATTAGCACGTTGTTCTATATCAAAATCCGTATTTATCATATTGCAAAAATAGGAATAAAGTTTTTTGTATGGTTTAATTTACTATTTTTGCAGTCCTTTTAGGTGATAAATAATATATTAAAATATTGCAAATTAGATAATTATGAAAAAGCTTGCAGTAATTGCTTTTGGTGGAAATGCTTTGTTAAGAGGCGGTCAAAAGGGAACTTACAGGGAACAAATGCTGAATGTTACAGAGACTTGCGAGTCGTTGCTGCCATTCTTGGAGAAAGATTATAATCTGGTCATTGGACATGGGAATGGTCCTCAAGTTGGTAATGTTATGCTTCAGCATGAGGCTGGCAGCCAAGAGTTTGGCGTACCCAGCATGCCGATTGATTTCTGTGTGGCTGAGACGCAAGGCCTTATTGGCTTCATGATTGAGATGGGACTGGGTAAAGTATTTGCCAAGACAGGTATCAAACGCAATGTGGTTACCCTTGTGACTCAGGTTGTTGTGGACAAGGACGACCCGATGTTCCAGAACCCGACCAAACCCGTGGGACCTTATTACACCAAGGAAGAGGCTGAGAAATATGCCGCTGAGACGGGCTCCATCTTTAAGGAAGACCCGAAGGGCAGAGGTTGGCGTAAAGTGGTGGCATCACCTAAACCCATTGCCATTCAGAACGTTGATATTGTGAAGCGTCTGGCTGAAGAAGGTAACATTGTCGTCACCGTTGGCGGTGGCGGTATCCCGGTCGTGGAAAAGAATGGCAGTCTGGGTGGCATTGAAGCTGTTATTGATAAGGATTTGGCATCAGCTATGACCGCTATCAACATCCATGCTGATGAGTTCTACATTCTCACGGACGTGCCGAATGTCTACATCAACTTCCGGAAGGAAAATGAACAGGCCTTGAAGACCATTACCGTAGCTGAGGCTAAGAAATACCTCGCTGATGGTCAGTTTACAGAAGGCAGCATGGCACCTAAGATCCGTGCCGCTGTCCTTTTTGTTGAGGCTACTGGTCATGAAGCTATCATCACTGAAGCCACACGACTCAGCGATCCTGCCTGTGGCACACGCATCATCGCCTAAGGTAAGCGACCGCGTTTAAAAAAATAAACGGCTGTGATGGCAGCCGTTTATTTTTTTTTGCTGTTAAATGCCGTTTGTTTTGCAATAGTAAATTGGAATTGCTATTTTTGTAACATCATTTTGTTATTAACCTATAAGTATACTGAATATGGCAGAGAACAATAACAATTCAAATCCTGAAACCATTATAGAAGACATGGAGCAGGAATTGCAGACAGAGGCAGGGGATAGAATAAAAGTAAAACCTGTCGGCAAGAAACCCATTACTCCAGAAAAGGGGTGAGAACAGGTCAATTCTAACGGTTAGAACGCAAGAGACGTCATTCACGTCTCTTGTTTTTTTCTCATGAATAGCTTTAAATCATGCTTTCTATAGTCCAGCAAAAAGCTCTCAGCCCTAATTCCAGGGTCTTGAGGTCTTTTTCGTGCAGCTGGTTCAGGATGCCTTCAGCTTTGTCGTCGGGGACGAAGGTGAGGATGGCGTTGTTCAGGGTAGGCCAGGCATGGCTGCCGTAGTGGGCTTCGCCCGTCTCGCTGCCGTGACCTTTGATTTCGTTCCATTCCGTGAAGCCTTTTACGCCGTTGTCGTTCAATAAGGCGGCAATTTCTTCATAATAGGCTTGGTTATATGCAATGAATATGGCTTTCATGGTTTATCTAATGTTTTCTGTCTTAGTTAATGCTTCCTCTGCTTTGCGTTTTTTACGACGAACAGCACGAGTCTCAAGTGAGCAATATAGGGCAGGGATCAGCAACAAGGTAATCAACGTGGATATGGTTAAACCCCAAGCTACCGTGATGCCTAGACCGTTCCACATCTCGGCGCCTTCGCCACGACCAATGGCCATAGGAATCATACCGAGCACGGTGGTGAGCGTGGTCATAAGGATAGGACGCAGACGCGAACGGGCGGCTTTCACAGTGGCTTCCTTCACATCGATGCCACGTTCCTCCAAGAGGGTGGTGTAGTCGATGAGTACGATGCCGTTCTTCACGACGATACCCATCAGAATCAGGATACCGACTAACGACATGACGCCCAAGGCGGCGTTGTTGACCCATAAGCCAAGCAATACGCCTGTGAAGGTGAACGGAACGGAGAACATGATGACGAAAGGCTTCATCAGGTTTTCGAACTGGGCGGCCATCACGATGTATACCAAGATGATGATGAGGATGAGGAGGGTGATAAGGTCACCGAACATCTCCTGTTGGGTCTCGTAGTCACCGGCGATTTTCGTCACGATCTCTGAAGGAATATCTGTTTCGTCAATCACTTCGTTGGCCATCTTCACCACGTCGCTCAACACCATGCCTTTACCCACGACAGCAGTGACGCTGACCATACGTTCACGGTCCTTACGCTGGATGTTGGGCGGGGTCAAGGCCTCGACCACTTTACCGAGGTCGCCGACACGCACTGCCTGACCGTATCCGTTGTAAATCTTGATGTCTTCGATGTCTTCGATGCTGGTGCGGAACTCAGGAGCGTAACGGACGCGTATGTCGTACTCGTCACCGTCCTCGCGATAATAGGAGGTGACTGAACCACTGATCCTGTTCTTGACGTAAGAGGCCGCAGTGGAACTGTTCATGCCGTTGAGGGCCAGCTTCTCGCGATCGAAGTCGATTTGGTATTCAGGCGTGTAGTCGTCGCGACCCACGATCACTTGCTTGATGCCACGGTCGCGCAGCTTCTGGGCGATTTCGTTGGCCACACGGTCGGTGGTGCCGAAGTCGTAGCCGTAGATCTCCACCTGAACGGTGCTCATGCCACCCATGCCGCCACCGCCTTCGTTGACGTTGGCTTTCTTGATGAGCGGGATGGCATTGAGTTTGGTACGGATCTCTTCGGCAATCTCCGTCGAAGTGCGCAGCCCCGCCTTGCGACGTTCGGTCTTGGTACCGATGCGCAAGTTGAAAGAGATGATGTGTGTGCCGTTGTTCCGCATTGAGGCGAAGGCATTGTCGGAGTCGGCCTGACCGAAGCTATAGTTGCAGATCTTGACTTCGGGCATGGCCATAAAGTCGTCGGCCAACTCTTTGGCGAAGGCTCCCGTCACTTCCTGACCTGTACCCACAGGCAGCTCAATGTTGATGGAGATACGTTCCGAGTCGCTTTTAGGCATCATCTCGGTCTTAAGTCCGGGAAGGAATACTGCCAGTGAGAGAGCGAAGATGGCCATCATGCCGAAGAACACCAGTTTGCGGTGGTTTACAGCCCAGTTAATGAGTCGTGCATATCCGCTGCTGATGGCATCCAAGACTTTGTTGATAGGACGGAAGATGGCTTTGTGGAATTTGCTCTCGTGCGGGTTCATCACAAGCATCTTCGAACACATCATCGGCACCAAGGTCAAGGCGCCTACTGTGGATACAATCATGATGATGGAGACAATCCAACCCAACTGCTTGAACATCACGCCCGTGGTGCCTTTGATCATAGTCAGAGGCAGGAACACCGCCAACATCGTCAAGGTGGATGCGATTACTGACAACTGTACTTCTTGGGTGGCATGGACGGCAGCTTCTTTAGGTTTCGAACCGCGCTCGATATGCGTCGTGATGTTCTCCAACACCACAATGGCATCGTCCACAACCATGCCGATGGCAATGGAAAGTGCCGACATAGAGATGATATTCAGTGTGTTGCCAGTGGCAAACAGGTAGATCAATGAAGCCAACAGCGAGATTGGGATGGCCAACACGATGATGAAAGTGGCACGCCAGCGGCCGAGGAAGATGAACACCACGAGCATGACCAATAGGAAGGTGATGAAAATGGTGCTACGCAAACTTCCAATGGAGTTGATGATGCTGGTGGAGCCGTCGACGATGGTAGTGACTTTCACATCAGATGGCAAGGTCTTCTCGATAGCAGCCAACTGTTTCTTTATGCCTCTAATGACGTTCACCGCGTTGGCATCAGTCTGTTTCTGGATGACGATGGTGGCGCCTTGCACGCCGTTGCTGTACGACTCTTGCGAGCGTTCTTCCGGACCATCGATTACACGGGCTACGTCTCGGAGATATACGGGAGCGTTGTTGCGTGAACCTACCACGATATCTTCCATTTCCCTTGCCGAACGGAACTGCTTCTCGACACGCAAGTTGTAGGTGTTGGAGCCGATGTCCATATAACCCGATGGGATGTTCTGGTTTTCATACATCAAGGTCGACGAAATGGACTCGATGGTCAAGTTGTAAGCCTCGAGTTTATTGGGGTCGACATAGACCTGAATCTCACGCTTTGGGGCACCGCTGGCCGACACCGTACCCACGCCGCTCACACGTGCCAAAGGCGTGGTGATGCGGTCGTCGATAATCTTCTCCAAAGCGGGAAGGCTCTCTTCGGCTGTCACGCTGAGCAACATGATAGGCATGTCCTCGGCGTTGAACTTGAAAATGACGGGGTTGGTGGCGCCGTCGGGCAGGTAGTTTCGCACTACGTCCAACTTGTCGCGCACGTTGTTGGTGGCCTCTTCGATGTCGATGCCGCTCTCAAATTCCATGGAGATGACCGAAGTGTTCTCACGCGAAGTGGACGAGAGGTGCTTCAAGTCGGGGACGGCATTAAGGGTGTTCTCTAAGGTCTTGGAAATATTGGTCTCGATATCCTCGGCACTGGCGCCAGGGTAGTTGGTCAGCACCATGATGAAGTTGGTCTCCATATCAGGCAACTGGTTGATGGAGAGGTTCATCAGGGAGTAGATACCGAAGATGGCGATGGCGACAAACACCAAGGCCGTCGTCACCGGATTATTGACTGCTGTTCTTTGTAGACTCATTGTTTGATAATTTAGGGATTGTTCTTCGTAGAGACGCAAGTTTGCGTCTCTATGTGACAATGACAATATATTATTTTACGGTGACAGCAATCCCATCCTTCAGCTTCAGTTGGCCTTGGGTGACAATCTTGTCACCTTCGTTAATGCCACTGACAATTTCGTATCTGTCGCCGAGGCGCTTGCCGACCTCCACGAGGGTGTATTTCACCGTGTTGTCGGGTTGCAGCACATAGATGAAGTGCTCGCCCGAGCCTTGTTGCTTGACGACGGCTACGTCGGGCACGACCACATGGTGGTTGGTGCCAAAGTTGGCCGTCACGCGGGCAAACATGCCAGGACGAAGCCTCTCGTCGCCATTTTGGCAGAGGATTTCGACAGGGAAGGTGTGGGTGGTCGAGCTGATGGTGGGGTAGATGAGGTTCACCTTGCCTTGGAACACCTCGCCGGGATATGACTCAACGGTGATGTCGAATTCCATGTCTTTGTGAATTTCGGTGAACAGGCTCTCCGACACATTGATGATCATCTTGACGGGCTGGATTTGCTCGACAACGAAGATAGGCAATGCCATGCTGTACATGTCGCCTTTGTCGTAGTTACGAGCGGTCACCACGCCGTTGATGGGACTACGGAGATAGGTGTTCTCAGCCAGGTTTTGGTAAGTCTTCTTTGTGACATTCAACGCGAGGCGGGCCATGTCGTAGTCGGACTGTGCCACGGCTCCGATGTTGTAAAGTTCGGTGAGGCGTGCCAGTTCAGTCGAGTCGTTGACATATTGCATACGGGTCTTGGCCAGATTGACATCGTCCATCGTGGCAAGGATTTGGCCTCTGCGCACCTTTTTTCCTACCTCCGAACGGATGCTGACGATACGTCCCGCTGTTTGCGAAACGATGTTGTTGGTGGCAAATGGCTCGATGTTCGAGGTGAAGGTGTTGGTGATGTCGACGTCTTCGGCTTGTGCTGTTACCACGCTCACCACGGGCGTGGGCAAAGCGGTTTGTTCCGTACCGTTAGGCGTAGCGCTTTTTGCTGGCGTCTGGTTTTCTTTTGAGTTGCATGCCGTCATCAGAAGAGCGGCGGCGATAGCAAAAATTGAGAGTCTGTTGTATTTCATTTGTCGTTCTATTATTATCCTTTGTATGTTGCGTTCCGTCTGCTGATAGCTGACAGCTTATTCTTTTCCAATGAGTTCATCCAGAGATGCCTTCGTCATCATGTAGTTGTAGATGGCTTGTGCCTGCGTGAGTTGTGCTTGTTGCAATGCTAGCTGGGCATCGTTGAGTTCTACCAGTGTCGCTTTGCCAACCTCATACATTTTTTCTGAAATCTCGTAGCTTTTTTGAGCAATCTCTACTGTTGCATTGGCGGCTTGGTAGTTCTTGACGCAAAGTGCGATCTGGTCATTATAGTTTCGAATGGCTATGCGTAGGTTGCGTTCGGTATCCTCGCGTTGCAAGGCGAGCATGTTCTTGGTTACTTTGCTTTGCTGAATGCTATAGTGTTTTTGGAAACCGTCGAAGATGGGAATGCTGAGGCTAAGGGCTGCGTTTGAAGAAGGAAACCAACGCAAATCCTCATCGCCCATGGCGCTGTAGTTGTAGTTGATGCTGGCTGCTAACGTGGGTAAGTATTGCCGTTTCTGCATCCTGATGGTCGATTCGAGCATGCGGTCTTGGATGCCGAGCTGTATCAGGCTGCTGTTGTTCTCCAGGTTTTCTTCGCTGACATAGGGGGTGAGCATTTCTTCCGTGTAGTTGTTCAGGTCGCCTTCCACCTTGATGTTCGTGCCGAGGTCGATGCCCATGACGGCTTTCAGCTGCCAATTGGCAAGGAGTACAGCGTTTTCGGCACTCGAGACATTGGGCTCGGCGTTCAACATGCTCACCTGGGCGCGTAGACGTTCCACCTCGGAGACTTTGCCCACGTTGAAGCGTTGCAGGGTCTTCTCGTAGTTTTTCTGCGCATTGTCATACACTTCGGCAACCACATGAAGTGACTCCTGTGCCAACAGCACAGCATAAAACGCCTGTTTCACCTGCTTGATCATCCCGATCCTTGAGGAACGCGCCTGTTCGACAGCCATCTCCACGTCCATGCCCGACAGCTTAAGGCTTTCCCACAGCTGGGCGTTCACCAAAGGCATGCTGGCCGTAGCCGAGGTGTTGATGTTGTTGTCGCGGCCGACTTTGATCTCCATAGGCTGATCGCCCATGTCCATCACCATCACCTGCTTCAATAGTGTGCGCTGGTAGGAGCCGTTGGCGCTGACATTGGGATAAAGGGCGGCATAACTGCCTTTTTTGGCATACCCCGTCTTCTCTACCGTCATGTCGGCAATCTTGATGGTGTTGCTTTCGCTCAAGGCGATTTCCAAGGCCTGGTCCAAGGTGAGCCGCAGAGTGTCCTGTGCCTCGGCGTAACGTGACGGAAGCAGGAGTGTGATAAAGAGCAGTCCGGATAGATATAAAAAGTGTTTTCGCATATTCAGAAAGAGTCTGTATTTCTTTGGTTTAGGAAAATGAATAAAAAGTTTGCAAAGTTACGAAAAAAAACGTCTTTATATTGCATCAAAACAACATTATTTCAATGAAAAACCGAGTTGTTTCAATATGGATGTGTTTGCGCTGTTGTCAACGATTCACAAGAGAGTTTCAATCAAGACAATTGATGTTGATATTTTAACTCTATTCGTTGAAAATGGGCTGTTTAAATGACAAAAACCTATTATTTTTGCAAAAAATAAAAGAACAGTGCGAAAAGTACGTATTCCGTTGCCCCAAACTAACCTCGGGGTGGTTGAGAGGCTTCACAAGAAAGGAGTGACCTGGATACTCCTTTTCATCGCCATTTTCGCTACGAATCAGAACCATAACTATCTGTTCCGTTTTGTTGATGCCATCACTTTTGTGTTGCAGATCATTCTTGTGGTAGAGTTGTATAACAAAGTGCTGATCCGGCATTTTCTCGCAGAACGCAAGATTGTCCTTTTCATCATCTTCAGCTTTTTTTCAATAGCTATCGCTGCCCTTATCTCGGCTTTCATCGAGTTGGCTCTACTGCACTATGTCGGGAAGGTGCCTTTTAACGAGTTGCGCAATCCCGAGGCTTATCCTTATATGCTTTTTGTGTTCCGTTTGCTCTGGTTCTCCGCCGTATACGCCATCGCGATGATTTTCTATTATCAGAAAAAGGAGAACGAGGACAAGATTGTGGCCGACCAGCTAAAGAGCGAGAAACTGAACATGGAGCTGCGTTACCTGAAGTCGCAGATCAACCCGCATTTTCTTTTCAATGCCTTGAACAACATCTATTCGATGGTCTACACCCACGACGATAATGCGGCTGATGGCGTGCTGAAACTATCCGAAATGCTGCGATACGTGCTGGTAGATTGTCAGGCGGATATGATTCCTTTGAACAAGGAGGTGAAATATGTTGAAAATTTCATTGATTTTCAAATGATGCGCATGGAAGGGGATAGAGATGTGGTGTTGGATAAGGACATTGAGAATGAGAATTTCATGATTGCCCCGATGCTTTTGCAGCCAATCGTAGAGAACTGTTTCAAATATAGCAGATTGGAAAGTCACCCCGATGGCTATGTCCATTTGAATTTAAAACAGCAAGGAAATCAGTTTGTGTTTGAAGCCTGTAACACGCTTGCAAATAAAGGCTTGGGTGCAACCGAAACATTGTTTGAGAAGAAAAACGGCATCGGGCAAAAGAATGTTCAAAAACGTTTGATGCTGCATTATGGCGAAAACTATCATTTTGATATTGAACAAAATCCGGATTATTATAAAGTTACTATTAAACTATGAGCAAGCAATATAATGTGGTCATCGTGGACGATGAATTTTTAGCTAGGAAACTATTGCAGGATTATGTGTCGAAAGTCAGCAACCTCAACCTGGTGGGGTCTTGTTCTAGCGCCATGGAGGCGGCAGAGGTGCTGAAAGAGCATGTGGTGGACATCCTGTTCCTTGATATTCAGATGCCTGACATTACGGGTTTGGAATTTGTGCGGACACTCAGTTATAGACCCGATATCATATTTACCACAGCTTATTCCGAATATGCCATAGACGCGTTCGATTTGGGTGTTGCTGACTATTTGCTCAAGCCATTTGACTTTCCGCGTTTTTATCAAGCTATCAGCAAAGTGATCGATGCTCATGAACCAAAAGTGGAGCCGGAATCGCTTGCTGAACAAAAAGATACGGTGAGCAAGGCTTCTGATTTCATCATGGTGAAAGCCGATTACAAACTCTATAAGATCAATTATGAAGATCTTCTTTTTATAGAAGGCCAGCATGAGTATGTCACTTTCCATACGCCACAACGCCGCATCACTGCATTATTTGCCCTAAAGGATCTGGAAGGATTGCTGCCGAGTGACCAGTTTATCCGTGTGCATAAGTCTTTTATCGTTTCTTTCAAAAACATCCAGGATCTAGACAAATCGGATGTCACCGTTGCAGGACAAAAGATACCTGTTGGTGCCAGCTATCGGGATAATTTGCTTCAAAAACTGCAAGTAGGATAAAAAAATGATTTATTTGTTGCGTTTTTGACAAAATTGTATATTTGCAGTCTAAACTCAATGCAAAATTAAATCACTATGGGTAAATTTGAACTTACTACTAGAAAAAACGGCGAATTTCAGTTCAATCTGAAAGCTTCTAACGGACAAGTCATTCTCACTAGCCAAGGCTATAAAACCAAGGCTTCCTGCTTGAATGGCATTGAATCAGTGAGAAAAAACAGCCAGGATCCGGCTCGTTTTGAAAAGAAAATTGCTTCCAATGGCAAACCGTTCTTTAACCTCATGGCTACCAATGGTCAAGTTATTGGTTCAAGCCAGATGTACGCTTCTGATGCTACCTGCCAGAATGGTATTAATTCTGTCATGAAAAACGCTCCAGAAGCTCCAATCGTTGAAATGACGGAATAAAACAAGCTGGTTTTTGAGTTTATTAAAAGGAACGGCAATAGTCGTTCCTTTTTTAGTTGAAAATAATTGGGATGTGAGGAAGCCTCTGTTTTTTGTTTTTTGTGATATGCGGTTGAAAAAATTGCTATTTTTGACAAAGTTTTTAGGTCATGAAAAAGAAAACAATCCTGATTTCTGCTTTTGTTCTGTTTGTCATCGGGCTTGTCGTGCTGTTTTTGTTGGGGCCTATTGAAGGCCCTATGCCTATTTGGATGTCGATTTTGCCTCCTATGGTGGCTATTGTGATGGCTTTGCTGATTAAGGAGGTGATTTCATCGCTCTTTCTCGGCATCTTGACCGGCACCTTTCTCATGGCGCTGTTTTCGGGTCAGAATCCTGCTGCAGCTTTTGGGAACGGCCTGTTACGGACTGTTGACACCTATATTGTCGGTTCGCTTTTCGATAGAGACCATGTGCTTATTGTGGTGTTCACACTGCTTATCGGCGGTATGGTGCGCATCATCACCGCCAACGGTGGCATGAGGGGTGTCGTCAATTGGCTTTCGCATTTTGTAAAGGGAGCACGGTCGGGACAGCTGATGACCTTTCTAATGGATCTCTGTGTCTTTTTCGATGACTATTCCAACACCCTTATCGTAGGCAATACCATGCGCCCGATTGCTGACAGAAACAGAATTTCTCGTGAGAAACTGGCTTATATTGTCGATTCCACATCGGCACCTGTGGTTGCTGTCGCTTTTGTCACGACATGGATAGGAGCAGAGCTTAGTTATATCCAAGACGGAATCAGCTCCATAGGTCTGGATGTTTCAGCCTATTCGGTCTTTCTGCATTCTCTAGCTTACAGTTTCTATCCTTTTCTGACTCTGGGTTTCGTCTTGATGGTCATTTTCAGTGGACGTGATTTCGGTCCCATGCTGAAAGTGGAACGTGAGGCCAGGGGAAAAAGCGCCGTCATGTCCGAAACATCAGAAAATGAGAACAAGCCTGCCCATATTATCGATGCATTGATTCCATTACTTGTCTTGGTGTTTGGAACGGTTATCGGCTTGATAGCCACAGGATACGATGTTGCAGTGTGGCATGACCCCAATCTGGGTTTCTTCTCCCGACTGTCGTCGACGGTTGGGACTGCCAACTCCTACAAGGCTTTGCTGTGGGCCTCGTTGCTTTCGTTGCTCACTGCCATTGTGATGACACTGTTGCGTGGCACGATCCCGTTCGGTAAGTTGATGGAGGAGATGATAGAAGGTTTTAAGACGATGTTCAATGCCGTGCTGATTCTGACGATGGCTTGGGCCATCGCTTTTGTAACCAAAGATATGCATACGGCGGAGTTTGTCTCCCATTTGCTTTTGAGATGGTCTCTTTCGCCCGTCATTGTCCCGGCGCTTACCTTTGTTTTGGCGGCCTTGATTGGCTTTTCCACGGGCACATCATGGGGCACTATGGCCATCCTTTATCCTTTGATTCTTCCTGCATCCTGGTTGCTGTGTCAAGAACAGGGGATGACCCATGATGCAGCTATGCCGATATTTTACAATGTGGTTGCTTCCGTTTTGGCAGGTTCGGTGATGGGCGACCACTGTTCTCCCATTTCCGATACGACCATCATGAGTTCGTTGGCATCAGGCTGCAATCATATCAGTCATGTGACTACGCAGATGCCTTACGCCATATCGGTGGGTACGACGGCGTTGCTGGTCGGCGTTTTGCCATCGGCTTTGGGTTTGCCGTCATGGCTGGCCTTCTTGTTGGCTTTAATGGTGTTGTGGATGATATTACGCTTTGTTGGAAAGAAAGTCAATTGAACGTAAAATAACAGATAAGTTGACAGGTTTGACAATGAGAGGAAATAACTTTAGATTGTATGTGAAAAAATGGAGTCAACTTGTTAATGATGTTGAAATGAGGTTGAAATTCTTGTTGGAGAAACTGAAATTAGAGAGGGACTCCTTGTCAAAAGCAGTAACGTTAGACGAAGTAATGACAGAGATATCTGATAATTCAGCAGTAGTAAAATAAGAGTTAATGAAATGTTTCAAGCCAATGTCTATAGAATAATGATAGGATGCCCATCTGATATAACAGATGAAAAGGATGCGGCGTTTAGGGTGTTGAACAATTGGAACAATCTCAATTCCGAAAAGAATAGAACGGTGTTGCTGCCAATTCATTGGTCCATAAATTCGTATCCAGCAGTGGGGAAGCATCCTCAGAAATTGTTGAATGAACAATTGGTAGAGAAAAGCGATTTGATGGTCTGCATATTTGGCATGAGATTAGGTTCTCCAACCGATACAGAAATCAGCGGTACGGTTGAGGAATTCAAAGAACACAGAAAAGCAGGGAAAGATGTGATGGTGTTTTTCAAGAATTCTTGTAACAATCTTTCAGCTTTTAATGCCAAACAATGGGAACAATTAAGCGATTTCAAAGAAAGCATTAAAAACGATGTGTTTTGGCAGGAGTTCTCCGATGTGAGTGATTTTGAGAGGAAGTTGTCGAATGAGTTGCAGTTATTTATTAATAATAATTGGTCGCAAAACGCGTCTGATACTCAGGGAAATAAACATTCAACTGAGATGCTGTTTTCAAGTTATGAAAAACAAGTAATAACAAAATGGGTGGAAAGTGGGGATGCAACAGGATATTCGTTGGGGTTTATAGGAGGTGATCTGTTTGTTCTTGGTAATTCGCAATACGAAGTGGCAGATGGGAGAAAAAAAGCAGAATGGGATGATTTTATGGAACGATTGATAGAAAGTGGACTCGTTGAAATAGAAGAATTCAATAATCATGGAGAACCTGTTTATAAACTGAAAAAGGCGGCGTATGATTATGTTGACAAGCTAAGTGCCAAGGGAGAAAACTTTAAATAAGAAAAGCCTATGCAAGAAAACGCAAAATATGACAAGAAATCGTTGAAAACGGTACAAGGCAAAACGGCTAACTTCGGAGAATTGGCCAAGGATTGTGTCGCTTTTGCCAACTCAAATGGCGGATATTTGGCGATAGGGATTGAAGATGATGCTCAACTTCCTGACCCTCAACAGATCATACCCGATGATTTGCCTGAGAAGATCGTGAAAAGAATCAACGAACTGACCATCAATGTTGCTGTCCGACCAGAAATAGTGGTTGCCGAAAACGGAGGGCAATATGTAAAACTGCATGTCTTCCCGTCGCAATCATCCATTGCGAGCACCACAAAAGGACAGTTTTATTATCGCGATCATGATAAAAGTCGTGCCTTGCTCCCTGATGAGTTGAGTAGGCTTATGGCCGACAAGCCTGCTTACAGTTGGGAAACCAAAGTTTCCCTCAAGATAGATTGGCATAATGCAGATGCACTGAAGCTTAGGGGCTTTATTGAGGATGTTCATCAATCAGATCGTGTTTCGAAGTTCGTGAAAGAGAAAACAACGGAAGAAACCTTATCATATTATCAAATGATTGACGACGAGGGTTTGCTAACCAATTTAGGGGTACTATGGATTGGAAAAGCAGAACAAAGAGCGAGATTGTTATATTCCCCAATCGTCCAATATATCAAGTATGATGAGAAAGAGGAAAAGGTCTCGAAGCATGTTTGGGATGATTATCGGTACAATCCCAAAGAGTTGATACAATCTATATGGGAAACCGTTCCGGATTGGAAGGAGAGCAGCGAGATTTCTGAAGGTTTGTGGCGCAAGAACATTTCCGCATACGATGAAAAAGTGGTTAGAGAATTGTTGTGTAATGCCATTGTGCATCGTCCATACACGACAAGAGGAGACATCTTCGTTAAACTATATCCCGATAGGATGGAAATTACTAATCCAGGCTTACTCCCCATCGGCGTTACAGTAAATAATATCTTGCAGAAAACCGAGAAACGAAATATCCATATGGCCAAAGTCTTTTATGACCTTCACATGATGGAAGGTGAGGGTTCAGGATATGATCTCATATATGAGACTCTGTTGGCTGTTGGAAAAGACAAGCCTAAAGTAACTGAAGGTGATGATTATGTTGAAGTAAGCGTGTTCCGCAGCATTATAACCAAAGATGCATCAAGGGTCTTTGATTATATTTCAGACCATTATAAGCTCAATCGAAAAGCATACATTGCTTTAGGGATCATTTTGAAAGAAAAAACAATTACAACGTTAGACCTTGCCAAAGAACTTCAACTCTCGTCAGGAGAGCGTTTGCGCTCTTATGTTGATGCTTTGGTTAGTGAGCGGATTGTATTGGCTCAAGGTAAAGGAAAAGGAGTTAAGTATACCATCAATCCGGATTTTGTGGCAAATACCAAATTGCAGTTTGCTACAACGTTGAAAACCATAGAGCCTTATAGGTTAAAGGCTCTTATTTGTGAAGATTTGAAATTCCATCCGGATAGTTCTTTGTCCGAAATAGCAAGTCGTTTACCAGATGTTGATTTCTCGGAATTGGAAAAAACAGTTCGTTTGATGGCAAAAGAAGGGACAATTAAGCCTATCGGTGGACGAAAATTCAGGAAATACTCGTTGCCTTAGTTGTTTTTCTTTTAAAAAGTGGCAGAAAAAGGTGTATTTTTGATAAACAACAAGAAAAGATAAATGCTAATTGATTGATTATTATTGGTTTGTTTTTGATAGACGGTAAGAAAAGCAGAGGTGAGAAACAATAAAAGATTCGAGCATTGAGTTAGGACAAATCCAGATGATGCATGCGTTTGAGGGATTAACTGAGGGAATAAATGAGGGAATAAATGAGGGAGTAAAACTATATGAGCGACTTGAAATATCTCGGAAATAAAGACTTGTTGAAACTGCCAAAGACGGCATTCCTGGCTTCGAATACCATTTCATCAGAAACAGTGTTGCGCTGTTATGATTGGGCGACGGAAATGCGCAATCAAGGACGGTGCGTGGTCAGCGGTTTCAGTTCCAAACTTGAGAAAGATGTGCTGCATTTCTTGCTGAAAGGGAAGTGCTCGGTAATTGTGGTGCTGGCGAGGCGTATGTATGTAAAGATACCCAAAGAATGGCAAGGTGCGATAAACGAAGGAAGAATGCTCGTTATAGCAACGAGTCAAGTTGTACGTCAGTCACGTCAAACCTCGACAAAGCGAAACCAATATGTTGCAGAATTAAGCGAAACCATTTGCCTTGCTGGCGTAAACGAACGCAGTGCGTTGCAACTAATAATCAATGAATGTCCTGAAAGATGTTTTTTCATTACTGCTAATTAATACCCTAATAAACATGGAAAAACCTACAAAAGAAAACACCCTTTACCTGCCTATCAAACAGGTGTATTTTGACCAAATCATCGCCGGAACAAAAAAAGAAGAGTATCGCGAAATCACGCCGAACACCTACAAGAAGTACCTTGATTGTGGCGAAAACGGGTTCCCTGATTACGAAACAGATATTCTAACGGAAGAAGACCTTGCTTGGTATGGCGAAGAGGTTTTGATGGCCTGCAAAGATGGCAAGTTCCCGTTCTTCTTTAAAGAAAATATCAAATTCCTTAACCTTGCCGTAGGCTACAACAAAGTCCGCGACACGGCAACCGTGGAAGTCACCGACATCACTCCGATGATAGGTAAGAACCCCAAAGGACAAGAACTTCGTTTCGACTTTAGTGACGACGGTAAACCCATCATGAATCCCAACGGTGCCTTCTGCATGTGGCAAGCCGTTTTCCACCTCGGCAAGATTGTAGAGAAGAACATCGTATCGAAATAAACCATAGAGTTCAGGTAGAGCCACGATGTGGAACGGTGGACGCCCTTCATGGGTTTATGAGCAGGTTCGAGTCCTGACGCCTGAACTCTTTTTTTGAAACTTGCCCGCTTTTTGGCGCACTAATAGTGTATTATTGCATCAAAACAATCTACACATGGATAATGTAAAAATCGTAGCAAGATGCATTTACCGTAAGCCAGTCACTCCATCTTGCGACATCATTGATATGGATTTCGAGACTTGGCGGGAATTCCTCTATGCCAAAGAGGACAGACGTATCGAAATCGTTCTAAAACTATTGGGTCATGAAAATCTGAGGGACTATATTAGGGAACTTGCATGGATTCCACTCGATGGCCAAACCAAAGTGATAGTGAATGATAAGAATGAAAATAAAGAGGATAAATAAAACCAAATGAGCAAAATGAAAAAAGGACTTCCCCAAAACTACATGCCTTCGGCAGCTGAAGTTGAAAGGTGCCTTGATATTTGGAATAAAAACGAATGGTCGCTTCATTCTGAAAACGGTTTGAAAAGATTGTTTGAGAAGGTTTATCCTGCAAATGACAATCTGGAAGGTGTTATTATAAAATGCGCTGCGCTCAATCAGATTTACTCCACAAATATCTTTGACATCAATTCGATGGCAATGCATATTTACAAATTGAAAATAGATGATAGGTTAAATCAGGCCGATTTGACACTGGTTGACGATATCGCCAATATTGAAATTGGCGGAAAGCATCGCCGTTTCTATTCGTTTGCGACCAAGTATTGCAGCCATCATAGGCCCGAGAGTTATCCTATTTACGATAGTTATGTGCAAAAAGTGCTTTGCTGCATGCTAAACGATGTCAAAGCGCAAGAAATGAGAGACTACGAAGTCTTTGTGAAAGCCATCAAAGATTTTAAGGAAAGATATGGCTTGCAACATTACACTTTGAAACAGATAGACCATTATCTATGGCAGTTAGGCAAAGAATACTATGATCCTAACGCAAAAGAAAGAAAATAACGCATAAGACCATGATTGAAGAATACATCAATAAGCACCCAAACAACGGCAAGCAGATTATCTATACTGAGGCCTACTTGGAGATACGTCGTGTTCTCATGGAGCGGATTTGGGCTATTGAAAATGCTACAGAAGGCACACTGTTGAGTAATGAGGCGGATATTCATGAAAGGCTTTTACCCGGCCTGAAACGTTCTCTAAATAGTTTGCGAGAGCGCTTCGAAGAAGGAGGAGTGACAATAGATGTGAAGTGTTGCGCACAATACATTCTAGACATGGAGAGGGAACAAATCACCGACCCGTTGAAGTGTTGCAGATACTACAATGGTCAAGATCTTCCAGACAACAAAGACGCAATCTTAGCGGATTATGAGAAAAGATGGATGGAATGGCGCGTGTCAAGCCAAGATTACGAATACTTGGTTGAAACAATAAGCGAGTATATGTGCTACGGGTTGCTAAGATTTGACGAATACGGCCTGACACCAATCTCATTGAAAGCCCTGCTTTACAATAGATACTGCCATTGGGGCGGGTGTGATAGTAATACCGATAGCTTTAAAAGATGGTATTACGATTTTTATTGCAAAGAATAACAGGTGCATTTTGAATTGCACCTTTTTGCAAGCCTTGCAAACCGATTCCTTCTTGATCATTGAAATAACGTTTGTCGTTTTGCCGCGCATTCAATCTTCGTTCTTTGACTTAAATGTTTGTTTTGCTGCCAACTCATACTGCAAAAACGCCACCTGCAGGTTTTTCTTGATACGATGTCGCAAGATCCTTGGATTCAACACCTCGATATGTTGGCCAAAGCCATCCAAGACATCCTCCAAATTTTTATTCTTGGATTTGTGTTTTTTGCTATTTTTGTCCATTCCAAACAATTCAAATAAACGATAACTTAAACTACAACTATTATGAAAAAGCACTTTCTTTTCCTTCTGATTGCTGTCCCGATGCTCTTTGCGTCGTGCGGGACTTCCAAGTTTTTCTCAACCAATGCCTCTGACATCCGTCCGATTGCTTTGGTTGAACCATATTCTTATATCACTGATGCGGTGGCTGACTTTACCACTGACTACCTTCCAGATGCCTCCCGCTTCAACCAGCTGCTTGTTACCGATGTCGTGAACTCGCTCGGAATGCCGATACAAAAGACCGTCTCGGTGGATTTTGACGCTGCAAATCCGAAGTCCAAGTTGGGCTCATGGATGCACAATCTGGTTGATCGTTCAGCAGCTTCCGCCAAAAAACTGGTGGTTCCCGCCGAGATTCGCGATGCGGTCCGCGAGAGTGGCTGCCGCTATGGTCTGCTGATCACCGACGTAGGTTATTCCAAGAATGCACGCCAGTATGCCTTGGAGGAGGGAATTGAAATCGGCATGAAGATAGCGGATTTCATCTTTAATAAAAATGTGGACTTCTCGAAAGAAACCGAAGCCTACGTTAATGGTGTGTTCGCGCTGGTTTTCGATAACCAGACGGGGCAAGTGGTATGGTATGGAAAAAGACCCAGACGTTACGAATACAATCCACTCGACCGTGTGAGCCTGACGGAGCAGCTGACCAAGCTTTTCGCGGATTTCAAATAAACGGCTTTGGGACAAATATAGACTATGTCCAAAGCATCTAATACCATACTGTTCTTCCTTTTGCTGGGCGTGTCGCTTTCGGCATTCGCTCAAGTCATTCGTCCCGATGATTTCAGGGAACATTACACACTGAAACAGGTCGTGGTGCTGAGTCGCCACAACATCCGTTCGCCCCTCTCAGGGAGACGTTCGACCTTGCAGCGCATCACGCCTCATGAAAGGTATCGCTGGTCGTCGGCTCCGAGCGAGCTGTCGCTGCGCGGCGGCGCTTTGGAGACGATGATGGGTCAGTATTTCCGCAAATGGCTCGTGAGTGAGGGACTGATGCAGGAAAACGAGATTCCCGCAGAGGGCACTATGCGTTTCTATGCCAACTCGCTGCAGCGTACCATCGCCACGGCGCAGTATTTCTCTTCGGGGATGCTGCCTGTGGCCAATGTCCGCATCGAGCACCATTGCGAGGGGCATCACCATTAAAAAAGCCGCAGCTCAATAGCCACGGCTTGAT
>CAMJQC010000008.1 GCA_946407975.1 uncultured Bacteroidales bacterium | reverse complement strand
CGTTCTCGAAGAGGTAGGAGATGTAGTCGCCATAGATGTCGTCGACGGCGTGCTCAATAAGGGTGACTTTTTGGCACAAATCGCTGATTTGTTGGTGGTTCTTCCCGAGGTCGTCAAGCAAGCCAAACACGTCCATGATGATGGTGGCATCTTCGTGGATGTTGTCCACAATCTCCTTGATTTGTTTGTCAATCTTCTTGGGGTTGTACATCAGGATGGTCTTGGCCGAGTGGTTTATAAAATCCAAGAATTTATCAAGGTCCATGGCCAAAGCGTTCATGTCCTCGCGATCAAAAGGAGTGACGAAAGCTTCGTTAAGCTCGATGTAGAATTCTCGGAGCAACTCGTCGCCCGTAGTCTCTTGCTTTTTGATCATGCGCGTGAGCAATCTACGCTCTTCAGGGTCATCGCTTTTGACCAGCTCTTTAAGGTATTTGGCCGCAATCTGGGCGGTCTCGGCTTGTTTGGCATAAGTGGGGAAGAAGTGCTTCTCCCGTTTACCCCTTGTAAAAATGTTATTCAGTCCCATTATTTTAAAGAAGTGTAAATCGATGCAAATTTAACGAAATATAGAGCGGTTTTACCTATTTGCTGTTGAAAAATCATTTGGATACTACGCCGCACAGATGGAACAAAACCCTTGCTCCGACGTTGCCGTCCCAGTCGCCATCGCCTGGCGACACCTCGCAGAGGTCGAAGCCTACGATTTCTTTACCAGCCTGTTTGATGCGGTTGAGGAGATACATGAGCTCTTCGTATTCAAGGCCTCCCGGGACGGGTGTGCCCGTGTTGGGACAAAGTTTCGGGTCTAAAGCGTCGATGTCGATGGAGATATAGGCCTTCTGTGGCAGGGCGTCCACGATTTCATCTACGATGGTCTTCCAGTTTTCACCTTCGAACATACGCCGGCGGCAGTCACGGTCGAAAAAGACCTTGATGCGGTCGGGCTGGCTTTCTGCCAAGGCTTTCTCCTGATGGCAGTAGTCACGGATGCCGACTTGGACCAGTTTCTTTACATTTTTGAATTTCAATGTATTGAAAAAGATAGAGGCGTGTGAGTATTTGAACCCTTCAAAGCAGTCGCGCAAGTCCATATGGGCGTCCGCATGGAGAATGCCATACTCTTCGCCAACGCTATTCAGGTATTGGTGATAGGCGAGGGGGCAGCTGTGGTCGCCACCAAGCAATCCGACAATCTTGCCTTTGTCTTTCCAATAAGCAATGCGTTCGCGCAGCCATTCGTTTTTCTTGGCCGTGGCAGCTTCGATGCGTTGGTAAAGAATATTGAAATATTGCGGTTTGCTTTTGATTTTGTCTTCGTACAAGGCGTTGATGATTTCCTCGCTGATAGGAGCCAGCTCGTCGTGTAGGTCTCGAAGCTCTTTGGGAAACTCGTCCATCCAGATGCCCTTCTGCCATAGGTCGGGGTAGTCGTGGTGACAAAGGTCGACCTGCATGGAGGCCTCCATGATGGCAGCGGGGCCATCGACGGTGCCTCGGTTATAACTGGTGGTAAGCTCCCATTCAACGGGAATGATGATGATTTGCGCTTCTTCAGCTGTACAGGGTAGACCATAAATGCCGGAGTCAGCGAGGGCGGCGGCATTGGGGTCGAAATTGTCGCTCATTATTTCTGATATTTTTGGATTGGCACAAAAATAGAAAAAGTATCTTTGCAGATTCAAGTTTAGCCATGGATTTATTTTCGTGCCTTTCTCCCTTTGTGTTTTGCAGTTTTGCCTCGGGCAGCAGCGGCAATTGCTATTTTGTCGGCGTTGATAACGAAGGTCTGCTGATTGATGCAGGCATTAGTGCCACCCACATCAAGAAAGGTTTGCAGCAAATCGGGGTGCCGGTGAGTGGCATTAAGGCAATTCTACTTACGCACGACCATGTGGACCATGTGAGAGGTTTAGAGGTCTTTGCGAAGTCAAATGGCATTTCGATTTATGCCCATGAAGAATGTGTCGACGCTTTGCTGCATGGACCTTATCCTATTCATCTGCCTTCATCATGTTTTCATGTCTTGGAAATGCTGGAACCGATAGAATTGTCCGGTATTGCCATAGAGCCTTTTCCTGTATCGCACGATGGACATGGTACGGTGGGCTACCACCTCTCTTATCAAGGCGCCTCTTTGACCATTGCTACGGATGTGGGTGAACTGGATCCGGTTGTGGAACATTTCCTGGAGTTAGGGCAATCCATCGTGATCGAATCGAATTATGATGATGAGATGTTGTGGAAGGGCAATTATCCTTATCCTCTAAAAAAGCGGATAGCGAGTTCTAAGGGACATCTCAGCAATCTAGAGGCGTCGCGTTTCGTGATGAAACACTATGAGAACGGCTATAAAAACGTCATGTTTTGCCATTTGAGCGAAAACAACAACACGCCTGAAGTCGCCATGCAGTGCTTCTATCGTCAGCTTCGGCTTAACCGGCTCAAACCAAGTCCTGACGTGGCGGTTTTCCCGTTGCCACGTCATAAATGTACTGGCCTGATCCATTTGTAATGGTTGTTTTCTCAATGGGAATCCACAACCGTATGGAGTGTGGAGGAGTGGAAATCCACAATTTTCCACAAGTTTGTCAGAGGTTGATTGTTTTTTATTTTGTTAAAAATCAATAATATAGATTATTTCTACAGTAGTGGCACAAAATATGCCATTAATAATGGAATTTATTTTTAATCATTATGAAGAAAAGTTCAATTTTTGTTTTAGGATTAGCGGGTTTGTTCGCTGTCTCATGCACTAATGTGGAAAAATCGGATGAATATCAGGCTTTACTGGCTGAGAAGGATTCCTTGGCAGTCGTTGCCTCTAATGTGAACACGGATTATGATGCCGCTCTGAACACCATCAATGAGATTGAGAATGCTTTGGAGGCCGTTCGTGCTGCAGAAGGCATCATCATGGTGGAAAACCAGGAAGGCAATACGAACAGGGCCGTTTCTCAAATCAACGCTATTCAAGAGACTTTACAACAGAATCGTCAGAAGATTGCTGATTTGGAAAAGCAACTGGCATCACAAGGTAGCAAATCGAAGGCGTTGGGCGAGACCATCTCGCGCTTGAAGACGCAGCTTGATGAAAAAGACACCTTTATTTCAAGTCTAAGAGACGAAATACAAAACAAGAATGTCCAGATTAGCGAACTGCACGATCAGGTGGCCAATCTGAACGAAAACATCGATAGCCTCACTGTGCAGAGCGCTCAGCAACAGGCTACCATTCAAGGCCAGGACGAAGCGATGCACACGGTCTGGTATTTTATCGGCACGCAACAAGTATTGATTGAAAAAGGTCTTGTGTCAAAAGGCGGCCTGTTTAAAGGTTTAGAAGTCTTGAAACAGGGTTTTGACAATGGCGTTTTCCATAAAGCCGACAAACGCCAGTTAAGCAGCATCCCGCTGAATACAAAGAAGGCTAGCATTCTTACGCAACATCCGGACGGCAGTTACGAGATTACGAAGGGGGAGGACGAAAATCTGACCCTCAACATCACGAATCCTGCCGCCTTTTGGAATATATCTAATTATTTGATTGTTTCCATCAAATAAATTTCTGCTCGTTTTCAATTTCAGAATGGCCCCGCGCTTTTTTAGCGGGGCTATTTTTTTTGTTCTTTTAGATTCCACATTGTTATTCCACAAAAAATAGAGAGAATCTCAAATTGGGTGAAAAAATGTGGAAATACACACTTTTTTTATCAAAAGAAATGTGGAAGTGTGGAATTTGTCGTATTTTTGCGTCATGAAACGCAAGATTCTTATTGTAGAGGATGATCCGTCATTCGGCATTATGATTCAGACTTGGCTGAAGAAAAACGGGTATGAAGCTGACTTGTCTTCACGGTATGAGGAAGCGAAGATTGCCATTTCTTCAAAGCATTATGATTTGATCCTCACCGATTTGCGTCTTCCTGATGGAGATGGAATCTTGCTTATGTCGTGGGTGCGCGAGAAAATCAAAAGCAAGGTTCCGATCATTGTCATGACGGGATATGCAGAGGTGCAAACGGCTGTTTCCGCAATGAAATTGGGCGCTTTTGACTATATGAAAAAGCCCATTAATCCAAGTGTTTTACAAGAAAAGATAGAGGCGGCCTTGGCATCTGAAGTGGAAACGCCTGACGATTTCCAGCCTCAACAGAAGGCCATGGTCAAAGGAAACAGTCCGGTCATCCAACGACTATACCGTCATGTTGAACTGGTGGCGCCGACACGTTTTTCGGTCCTGATTTTGGGAGAAAGTGGAACGGGGAAGGAATATGTTGCGCGTATGATCCATGAATTTAGCCCCCGCAAAGATTTCCCTTTTATTCCTGTGGATTGTGGTAGCCTTTCAAAAGAGTTGGCTCCCAGCGAATTGTTCGGGCATTTGAAAGGGTCCTTCACTTCGGCAGTTGCCAATAAGAAAGGCGTTTTTGAACAAGCCAAAGGCGGTACTGTTTTTCTCGACGAAGTCGGAAACCTGCCATATGAGGTCCAGATGCAGCTCTTGCGTGCCTTGCAGGAACAGAAGGTTCGTCCTGTAGGCTCCGCGTCTGATATCAATGTTGATGTGCGCATTATCGCCGCCACCAATGAAAACATAGAGCAAGCCATCAGTGAGGGACGCTTCCGTCAGGACCTGTATCATCGTATCAATGAGTTTTCTTTGACTGTCCCGCCATTACGTGAACGCATGGAGGATTTCGATGAGTTTGCCCATTTCTTCATCAAACAGGCCAACGAAGAACTGATGAAAGACGTGAAAGGCATCAGCGACGAGGCTATGTCGGTGCTGAAAAAACAGCGTTGGAACGGGAATCTGCGTGAGCTGCGTAATGTAATGCGGCGTTGTGTGCTCTTCGCGGAAAGCGACACGATCGAGATGGACGACCTGCCTGTCTTCGTGCAGCCTGATCTTTCGTACCATGCCGAGAAATCTGCCGATGATTGGGCGCTTCGTCCTGAAAATGAAAAGGAACAGATCATTGCAGCTTTGCAAAAGGCCAGAGGCAATAAGACCGTGGCGGCCAAACTGCTTCAGATTGACAGAAAAACGCTGTACAACAAGATGCACCTTTACGGAATCGAGTTGTAGGTATTATCCAATTCCATATTTGTCAGATAACAGGTCAAGCAGCTCGTCGGCCTGTTTCATGAATTTTTCGGCATCGTTTTTCCATTTGGAATAACGTCTTTCTGCTTTTTTCTTGTTTCTCATTCCGTTCATCTTGCTGAGGAAGGTGACATCGCGGTCCAATTGCTTGAACATGGGCAGCATTTTGTGGCAAAGCGCTTGTGTGTCAGCGAAATTAGATGATTCAATCAAATTGTTCATCAGCATTAGATCGTCGGCTGTAGATTGCACGAAGACATTCAAAACAGGTCTGATGGCCTCTTCGTCATATCCCATTATTTCACTGAAAGTTGGGAAGTCCTCCGAGAAGAGGCATGTCGCTTCCGATGGTGACGAAACATCATTTTGATCCGTTAAATCTGTTTCGGGATTAGAGGATGAATCACTTAAAGTAACACTTCCGAATACATCTTCTAATCCTTTCATATTAAATGGTTTCAAAATAAGTCCATCGAATCCTTCTTTCTTGGCCTTCTCATCGTTGTATTCGGTCCGTGCGGTCATCAACAGCACGGGTTTGTCAGGGTTTTGTTCCTTGAATTTATGAAGGATGTCGTTGCCGGTCAAGGCGCCCATTTCGCGGTCGGTGAGGATGTAGTCGAATTCATCCGTGTTTTGTAAGGCTTCTTCGATATCTGACATGGAACGGCATGCCTTGCATTGATGTCCGAGACGCTGCAGCATGTTGCCAATGACTGAAAGCAGGGTGTCGTCGTCATCGATGACGAGAATGGTCTGCGATTTTATTTTAGTAGTGCTGGCGTCGGTATCTTGGACTTCGGTCTGAACTGGCAACAGCACTTCGAAGTGGGTGCCTTTCCCTACTTCTGAATCGACCTTGATTGTGCCGTCAAGCAGATCCACCAGACCTTTGACTACGGAGAGGCCGTAACCGCTGCCTTCGGCAAGGGTGTTGTAGGTCTCGATACGTACGAAGGGGGTGAAGATTTCGTCGATCTTTTCTTTGGGGACGCCTACACCAGTATCCGTGACATGAAACACAAGTTGGCCGTCGTCGAAACTGGCCTTGAAATCGACGCTGCCTTCCAGAGTGTATTTGATGCCGTTTGAGATCAGATTGCTTAAGATCTGCTTGATCTTCAGTCTGTCTGAGTTGACCATCAGGCTGCTGTCGAGGTCGCTCTCGAAGTTGAATTTCAGGTTCTTTTTTGATGCGATGGGCTCAAACATGCCCATGATTTCCTCACAAAGTCGGCTGACATTGAAGAAGCTGCTCTCCACTTGCAATTTGCCTTGTTCAAGGCTGGAGAAATCGAGCAGGTTGGTCAATAGGCTTAAGATGTGGTCGGCAGACTCTTTGATAGAGGTAATTTCCTTTTCATTGCCGCCCTGGTCCATCAGTTCCACGTTGCCCATGATGGAGGTCAGCGGTGTCTTGATATCGTGCGACACCGACAGCAGCAGCTTGTGACGGCTATCCATGATTTCCTCTGTTTTCTTTTGTGCTTCTTCGGCGGCACGGCGGGCGCGATAGCCTTTGTTGACATCGCTTAATATCATGATGATTAAGATGGCGATGAGTCCCAGCACTATGGCGCCAATCAACGATGATGTGTGGATGTTTTCTTCAATGATGCTTTCGCTGTTTTCGATTTGGTTGACGTAAGAGTCGAGGTTTTCTTGGTTGAGTCGTAGCAGCAGGGTGGAAATCTGTTCAGAGAGTCTGTTCTCGTCCTTTATAAGCTCGTTAGTCTTGGTGGCATATTCATTGATAAGAGACTGATATTCTGTTTTCGCCTTTTCTGACAGTGTCCGTAAGTCCTTGAAGACGTCGTGGACAGAATCTGTAGGCCGCCCCATGGTCATGGTATCAATGCGCTGCTTAGTAATGCTGATGATGCTGTCTTCTTTTTCTGGACTGAAAACATTTCCCAGACGTTGCCAGAAGTTTTTCTCTTTTGGTGCCGTCTGAATGATGGAATCTTCGATGGTCTTGGTGATATAGACGGATTCGGGTGGCGGTGGGGTGTATTCGTCAAGGGTCTTGTCGATTTCAGCCAATGGGTTGAAATAAAACAACTGTCGAGACAGCACATAGCTGATCTGTCCTTTTCGCTGCATCAACTTCTGGATTTCATCTAGCAATGGCCTGTCTTCTTCATTGCCGCTGTTCATGACGATGGAATCGGAATAAGCCTGGATTTGTTCAGAGAGTTCGTTGAATCGACGGAGGTATTTTGTGTTATCCGAAAAGGCATATTGATTGGCAACGGATTGGGCTTCGTGAACGCTTCTTGTGAGTTCCTTGGTCAGCATCATCGCACGGTTCTGCTTGTCGAGGTTGAGCCTTTGGCTTTTGACTGAACCATGGAGCTGATAGACATAGTACAGCATTGCCAAGGCTAAAACGATGATGAAGAGGTAAGTGATGACGACCTCCCAACTGGTCCGTCGCTCGAACGATTGCTTTTTTCCCTTTTGCTTCGTCATAATGATGCAAAGGTAATGTTTTTTGCTATTTTTGCATAAAAATAATACCAAATGAAGTTCAACTCTATTCTTTTTATCATTGGTCTTGGCCTTCTTTTCATGATGGGATGTAATCCTAAAGCAGAAAAACAGAGAGCCTCCAATGCCGATGTTGAAATCGTAATCCTTTCCGTCAACGATATGCATGCCAATATCGACATGTTTCCCCGATTTGCATATGTGGTGGACAGTTTGCGTCAGGTTTATCCTGATCTGTTACTGTTTTCAGCGGGCGACAATTGTACGGGCAATCCCGCTAACGACCAGTATCAACCCGCCAATTATCCCATGATTGAACTTATGAATGAAGTGGGCTTTGATATTACAGCGGTCGGCAACCATGAGTGGGATGTTAACATTGACAATTTGAAGAAGAACATAGAGCAAGCTCATTTTCCGTTTGTTTGTGCCAATGTTTATAACGATGGACAATTGAAACTTGATATTGATCCATATGTTTTTATTGAAAATCAGGGAGTTAAAATTGCAATACTAGGAATGATAGAGGTGCGTCATGACGACATTCCGGGCACTCATCCCAAGAATTTGACACATTTGCATTTTAAAAAAGGTATGGATGTCATTCCACAATATCGCAATCTGCGCAAACAGGCCGATGTCTTCATCCTTTTGTCGCATATGGGTTTTGAAGAGGATATAGAAGTTGCAAAAGACTATCCATTCTTTGATGCCATCATAGGCGGACATTCACATACTTTAATTGAAAAGCCAGGCGAGACAAAGGGCGTGCTTATAACCCAGGCGGGTTCGCATCTTAATTACGCGACGCTGACGAAGATCGGATTGAAAGAAGGCAAGGTGGTTTCGAAAAACGCCGTCACTCTTGATCTGCGAAAAGGTAAGCGCATTGATAAAAAGATGAAAGCCATGGTGGATGGTTTTAACGACAACAAAGCCTTGACAGAACCGATTGCTACGGCACTGACGAAATTCGAGACAAAAGAGGCTTTGGGCTATCTGCTTACCGATGCCATTCGAGAGGAGTCGGGCGCTGACTTCGCTTTCCAAAATACGGGAGGAGTACGAGTGAATTATTTGCGGAAAGGTCCTATCTCAGTAAAAGATGTATATATGATTGACCCGTTTAATAATGAAATTGTAGTCTTTACCATGACTGGGAAACAACTGAAGAATTACATCATTAATTCCTATAAAAAGAATGGCCGGATTCCATCCTATGTGTCAGGCATGCATTATGAGATGCAGACGGATGGAGCATTGGGCGTCTATATCACTCCTGATGAAAAGAGGTTTTCGATGAACGACACTTATACGGTGGCCATGAATAGTTATATGGCTTCTACTGTGGATTTTGAGAGTGTCGACGAAGGCCGTAGCACATTCAAGACCTCTGAAGAAATGTTGATTGATTATTTGCGTAAGACTAAAACTGTTGATTATCAAGGCGTAATGAGAATTAAGTAAAATGTTCATGGTTTGCCTTCTATAGTTTTTGTACTTTTGCATCCTTAAAGTTTTATCTAGTCTAATGAAAAAAGTATTGTTTATTTGCGCAATTGCGTTATTATTAACGGGTTGTGGACAGAAGAAAAGAGAGGTCAATCTTATTCCTGTCGAGAATTTCGAAACGGAGGTAGACGGGAAGCCTGTTTCACTCTACACCTTGAAAAATGGTTTTATTACAATGCAGGTCACCAATTATGGAGGCCGTATTGTTTCCCTATGGATGCCTGACAAAAATGGCAATTATGATGATATTGTTTTGGGTTACGACCATATTGACAAGTATTTGAACAATAAAGGCGAACGATATTTGGGCGCTGTAGTGGGACGTTGCGCTAACCGCATTGCCAATGGCACTTTCTCGCTGAATGATTCTGTAGTTTATCATTTGGCTAGGAACGACGGCAATAATACGCTCCATGGCGGTCTTGTAGGTGCTGACAAAATGGTATGGGATGTAACTTATTCCAATGACAGTGCAATCATTATGCATGCCATTTTTGACGATGGATTAGATGGTTTTCCTGGCAGGCTAAATGTAAGGATGTCATACTATTTGACACATAATAATATCCTCAAAATCAGGTATTCAGCTACTACTGATAAACCTACCCTGTGTAATTTTTCTCAGCATTCCTTCTTTAACCTGAAGGGCGAAGGTCGTGGCTCGATTCTCGATCATGAATTGCAAATCAAATCGCGTTGTGTGACCGAAATCGATGAACAGCTGCTGACCACCGGCAAGTTGTTAAGCGTAAAATCCACTCCGTTCGATTTCCGCAAAAAGCATCCGATTGGCGACCGCATAAATGACGATAACATACAGTTAAAATACGGCAAAGGTTATGACCATAATTGGGTTATTGACAAAAAGGAGCCCAAAGCTTTTGTAAGGTGTGCTACTTTGAGCGAACCTACCAGTGGACGTGAATTGCAATTGTGGAGCGATCAAGTCGGCTTGCAGTTCTATAGCGGCAACTTTTTTGATGGCAAATGCAAAGGAAAATCTGGAAAGCCCTTGGCATATCGCGAAGGATTGGCTTTGGAACCGCAGTTTATCCCGAATGCCATCAATCAGCCTTCTTTATCTCCGGATCCTATCCTTAATCCAGGTGAAACATATCGTCAATTAAGTGTTTTCAAGTTTAAGATCTTGGAAGAATAAATGGCATAATTAGGCATAAGAAAAAGCCTTGTATCGATGGATGCAAGGCTTTTTTGTATATTTGCATGATAAATACTCGAAACGATGTTAAAATTCAAATGTCCGCTCATTGCAGTCTCCAACATGGAGAAATCAATACGTTTCTATGAAGAAGTCATAGGCGATCGTGTAGCTATGAACTTTGGTGAGAACGTTCAATTCGAAGGCGGTTTCGCCTTGCAGGAAATGAAGAGATGGAAATCGATGATCCATACCGACAAGGTGCGTCGCAAGTCGAATGCAGCCGAGTTGTATTTTGAAGAAGACGACTTCGACGGCTTTGTCAAGTATCTCAAGGAAATCCCGAAAATCAAATACCTCCATCCTGTTGAAGAAATGCCTTGGGGACAACGCATTGTCCGTTTTTATGATCCTGATTTTCATATTATTGAAGTAGGGGAAAATATGGATGGCGTGATTCGTAAACTTTTAAAAAAAGGCATGACGGTGGAAAAGGTCTCAGAAAAGACGCAGTATCCCATTGAATACGTCAAGCGCTTCGCGTAATGAATTATCTGTCCGTTAACGGAATTTCAAAATCTTACGGCATCAAGACGCTTTTTGCGGATGTCACTTTTGGCATTGACAAAGGGGATAAGACCGCTTTGATTGCTACCAATGGTTCGGGTAAATCCACCATGTTGAAGATTTTGGTTGGGAAGGAAAACCCTGATTCAGGGACGATTACATACGCTAACGACATTAAAATCGGCTATTTGGAGCAACTGCCGGTGTATCCTTCCGGGATTCGGATTTCGGATTTGCTGGCCGACTTGACGGAGGAACAGCATCTGAAGGCACGCCAATTTCTCACCCGTTTTGCTCTTAACGATCTGGAGCAAAGCGTATCTGAACTCTCAGGCGGTCAGGTGAAGCGTCTGGCTTTGGCTTTGGTGCTGCTGCACGAACCCGATTTTCTGATTCTCGACGAGCCAACGAACCATCTTGATGTGGAGATGGTGGAGTGGCTGGAGCGGTTTCTCACGCAATCGAGCATGACACTGCTGATGGTGACCCACGACCGCTACTTCCTTGATCGTGTATGCAATAAGATCTTCGAACTTTACCAAGGTGTGATGTACACGCATAATGGCAATTTTGACTATTATGTGCAGAAAAGCCGTGAGCGGGAGGAAGTGAAACGCGCCACAGCCGAGCGTAACAGTCAGTTGCTGAAGCGTGAATTGGAATGGATACGCAGTACGCCTCAAGCCCGTACGGGCAAGTCAAAGAGCCGCATCGATGCGTTTTATGACTTGAAGGAAAGATCGAGATACCAGGAGGAAGACCAGCGCCTTGAGTTTGGATTGAAGATGCAACGCTTGGGGGGTAAGATATTGGAACTCAGCAATGTGTCGAAATCATATGGAGACATTGCTGTTTTACGTGATTTTGATTATGTGTTCAAGCGTGGTGAACGCATCGGATTGATTGGCAAGAATGGAGTGGGGAAGTCCACCTTTTTAAATCTCATCACGGGATCGGTCACGCCCGACAAGGGAAGGATTAAGACGGGAGAAACCGTGACTTATGGTTACTACCGTCAGGAGGGCATCCAGTTCGATGAAAGTAAGACAGTGCTGAGCACTCTGCGAGACATCGCGGAAGTGATGGCTTATGGTAAGGATAAGGTGTATACAGCAGAGCAGCTGTTGGCACATTTCATGTTTCCCTATAAGATGCATCGTCAGCCCGTTGCCTTGTTGAGTGGAGGTGAGAAACGACGTTTATACCTGCTGACTGTTTTGGTGAGTAACCCGAATTTTCTCATCCTTGACGAGCCGACCAACGACCTGGATTTGCTGACACTGCAAAAACTGGAAGACTTTCTGCAAGGTTACAAAGGATGCTTGCTGGTGGTCTCACACGACCGTTATTTTATGGACCAAGTCGTTGACCAACTCTTTGTTTTTCAAGGCGATGGCATGGTGAAAGGGTTTATGGGCAATTATTCCCAATACAAGGATTGGCTTACCGCCAAACAGATGGCTGAACGTAAGGAAAAGGTTGGTCAGATGAAGGAAGACAGTCGTCCCGTACGTCAACGCGAGAAAGTGAAGCGTTCTTTCAAGGAACAGCGTGAATATGAGCAACTGACGCTGGAGATTGCGCAACTTGAAGCGGAGAAGCAGGATATTGAAGCCGCCTTGAATACGGAGTCGGATTATCAGAAGCTGCAACAGATGGGGAGCCGTGTTCAAGAAATCATCGATCTGCTGGACGAGAAAGAGCTCCGCTGGCTGGAATTGGATGAGATTGGAAATAATAAGTAATTAGCTATAAATCATTTTGATATGAAGAAATTGTTATGCGGAATATGTCTGGCACTTGCTGTAGCGATGATGGCAGGATGCTCAAGCGTAGAGGAAGACTATGAATATGTGTTTTTGTATCTCAATTCAGAGCAAGGCTTTAACCCCTTCACTTTTGGCGATGTCAACCTCGTGGTGAACGACGACCGTCAGATGTATAATACGGGCAGCGATATTGCGGAATTGGTTTTTGTGAAAGACCTGGTTTATCGTATTCAGATGATAAACAAAATTCCTGAGTCGGGATGGTCGGATAAGGTGGATTTTGCCTTGCAATACGGTTTTGTTGGCCGTTTGCAAAAAGATGATGGCAGTTATGAGTATTGCCGTTTCTACGTTTATACGATCGATTATGATGCCAACGCTGACCAGTTTGCTTTGATCAAGTATCAGCGTCAGTTTAAGCTTTGAGTTATTTGGACGACTAAAACAAGACAAGGGACCGACATTCGTCAGTCCCTTGTCTTTTTATAATCGGATGCCGTTTACTTAGTCAGTAAGTCAGCGGCTTTGTTCAGTTTTTCATCAAGTTGCTGCATAGCCTTGTCGATGTCGCCTTCGGCGCTGCCTTTCATGCCGAAATAGAACTTGATCTTGGGTTCGGTGCCTGAAGGACGCACGGTGATTTTCGAACCGCTTTCGGTGAAGAACTGCAGCACGTCGCTCTTAGGTAAGTTAATAGGCGTTACGGCACCGCTTGCGAGGTTCTTGGCCTCCGATAGCTTGTAGTCGCGGATCTCGACCACTTTGTCGCCGTCGAACTCGGTAGGCGGGGTGTTGCGCAGGCGTTCCATCATGGCCTTGATTTCTTCGGTACCGCTGATGCCTTTCTTGGTCAGGGAAACAAGCTTCTCTTTGTAGAGGCCGAACTCGCGGTAGATGTCCATGAGCAGCTGATAGGGCGTCTTGCCTTGTTCGGCGGCCCATGCTGTAGCCTCGGCGATCATGCTGGTAGCGATGACGGCGTCTTTGTCACGGACGAAGTCGCCGGCGAGGTAGCCGTAGCTCTCTTCGCCACCGCCAATGAACTGTTCCTTGCCTTCGAGTTCAAGGATCTTGTCGGCGATATACTTGAAGCCGGTCAGCACGTCGTAACGGTCCACGTTGTATTTCTTAGCCATCTCGAACAACAGCTCGGTGGTGACGATGGTCTTCACGATGTATTCTTTGCCAGTGAGTTTGCCGAGTTCGTTCCAACGGGTCAGCAGGTAATAGACGAAGATGCTGGCGGTCTGGTTGCCGTTGAGCAGGATAAACTCACCTTTGTCGTCTTTGACGGCGATGCCCACGCGGTCGGCGTCAGGGTCGGTGGCCATGACGAGGTCGGCGTTGACTTCTTGCGCTTTCTTCACAGCCAATGCCATGGCGGCAGGTTCTTCAGGGTTCGGCGACTTCACGGTGGGGAAGTTGCCGTCGACAACCATCTGTTCCTCAACGCAGTAAACATTTTCGAAGCCTTTCATCTTCAGGATCTCGGGCACTAAGCGGCGACCGGTACCATGGATAGGCGTATAGACGATGCGGATGTCTTTGTGTTTCTTAATGAGGTCGAGCGAGAGCGACAGACCGAGCACTTTGTCAAGGTAGATCTTGTCAAACTTCTCGTCGAGGACGGTGATGAGGGCCGGGTTGCGCTTGAAGTTGACCATCGACGGGTCGGTGATCTTTTCCACTTCGGCAATCACATTCTTGTCGTGGGGAGCGACCAGCTGTCCACCATCGTTCCAATAGGCTTTGTAGCCGTTATATTCTTTAGGGTTGTGTGATGCCGTGACCATCACGCCCGCATCGCATTTCATCTGGCGTACCGCAAACGAGAGTTCAGGGGTGGGGCGGAGGCAGTCGAAGATGTATACCTTGATGCCGTTGGCCGACATGACGTCGGCGGTGATGTTGGCGAAAGCAGGGCTGTTGTTACGACCGTCGTAGGAGATGGCGATGCTGAGGTCTTTCTTGCCAGCGTTCATTTTCTTGATGTAGTTGGCAAAACCTTGTGTGGCCATGGCAACCGTGTAGATATTCATCCTGTTGGTGCCTGCACCCATGATGCCGCGCAGTCCTCCAGTTCCAAACTCCAGATTACGATAGAAGCTCTCTACCAGTTCATCGGGGTCGTTATCGAGCATATGGCGGACCTGGTTCTGCGTCTCAGCGTCATAAAGATCTGTAAGCCAGCCTTTTGCTCTTTCAATGATTTTTGGGTCGATGTTGTTCATATAGCTATTTTTTAAGTTGTTTGTACAAAATTAAAACAATATTCTATTTGTCAAGCGATTTCCTTTTGATTTCTTCAAGACACTTGATGAGGCTGTCGCGCCAAAACGGGATGTTGCGTTTGGTGTAGGCTTTGATTTTGCTTTTGTCGAGCACGCTGTAGGCTGGACGATGCGCTTTGGTGGGGTATTGGTCCGTCGTGATGGGATTGACCTTGCAGGATTTTTCTGTGATTTCGAAGATGGCGCAAGTGAAGTCGTACCAGGTGATCTGTCCTTCGTTGGTGAAATGGAAGATTTCGTGGACGGGTTGATGACCGTTTTGATTGAGGAGGTGAACCAGCATGTCAGCCAGGTCGTAGGCCCAAGTCGGCGTGCCTTTCTGGTCGCAGACGACATTGATGCTGTCGTGGCTGTCGGCCAAAGCAAGCATCGTCTTGACGAAGTTTTTCCCCGTTGAAGAATAGAGCCAGGCGGTACGGACGATGTAGTAGTTGCACCCGCTTTCCCGAATCAGTTGCTCGCCATGGGCTTTTGTGAGGCCATACACGGATTGTGGGGCGATGGGATCCTCTTCACAATAAGGGCATTCCGCATTGCCGTCGAAGACGTAGTCGGTGGAGATGTGGACGAGCAACGCATCGTGCTTTAGGCAGGCATCCGCCAGAATCTGCGGGGCAAGAGCGTTGATCTTCTCAGCGAGTTCGGGTTCTTCTTCGGCTTTGTCAACAGCTGTGTAGGCTGCGCAGTTGATGCAGGCGTTGATGTGGTTTTTGGAAAAGCATCTTTCGACGGCATCTTCATCGCATATATTTAGGGTGTCGACATCTGTAAAAAACCATTGATGGGTGGTGTCGGTATTTGCGATTTTTCTGATTTCGGTTCCGAGTTGACCGTAACAGCCTGTTACTAGGATATTCATTTTCTGTGTGTTTAAAATCTATGTACAAAGGCAATGCCTAATGATTCCTTGAATTGAAGTTTGGGGACATTGTCCACAACCGTCTCCACGCCTTCTATGGTTTCGTAAACGGGGAAGGTGGTGTTGTGGTCGTATTTCAGGTGAACGAACAGTATTGTGGAGATGCTTTTGCTGATGATAAAGTTCAGGGTGTTTTCCCAATTGACGTCCAATTTCAGCCAGTTGTCGTCTCTGTCTTCGGTGTAGTTGTAGAAGCAGTTGAGCGTGGTTAGATAACTGATGTTTTTGCCGATGGGCTGCTTGTAGTTGAAAATGACGTTGACACCGATGGCGGTCTCAATGTTCTTGCCTGGGACCCAGGTGCTGTCGGCGGTATAATAACCCGGATCGACGCCGTATTTGCCCTGGTCAGCCAATTCTTGAATGGTGACGAAGGTGATCTTTCCCGCGATAGGACTCATGTAGACCTGGAAGTTGTCGTTCAAGGTTCTGTAAGTGCAGCCTGCCGACAGGGTGAGGTAGGCGGGCGACATAAAGCCGGAGATACGGACCGAGTCGTTAGGGTATTTGTAACCGTCGGCAAATTGCGTATTGAAGGTCGAGACCATGGAGAAATTGAACTTCGACCTCTTGATGTGGGTGACGGTAAGGGTGAGGTCAATTTTGTCATCGGATTTTTCGGTCCTTTTTCTTTCGATGAAGCGGGAAATGCCGTAAGCGAATTTTCCGGTGAGTTTCTGTTCAAATCTTTCTCGGCTGTTGACAAGGTACAAGTTGGCAAAGGCTTTGCCGGAGAAACTGTTTTCACCGCCTGCTGCCCAGTTGGACAATGATAACTGATTGACATTGAGTCCATAGTCTCCATTGAAATGAAGTCCTTTGTTAATGATGTCGATGATGTTGGCTTTAGGACGTTTCTCTTTCGGGCGGGGTGGAACCAGTGAGTCAAGATGGCGGTTGATGGCGGTCAACTCGCTCTCAATGGTTTTCTTCTCGTTGACAATGCTCTCGTTATGTTTGTTCAGGATGGTCAATGTCTTGTCAAGTTGCAGTTCTTTCCTGTGAAACTCGTTTTGCTGTTGGATGAGGGAGTTCCTGATTTCCAGGTAGTCGATGGTGTTTCTGACGATGGAATCAATCTCTGGAGTGTAGATGTTATTAGGATTTTGTGCAGTTAGAGGCGTGCTTATCACTATTGAGATGACTGTCAAAGCGATAATCAGTATGTTCCTCATTTTATTGCACATAACGATAGACTTCACCCTAAAAACGAACAAAGTTACAATGTATTGCCGAGAAAAACTTGATTTTTTTGCTAATTTTGAGCGCGATCTCTGAAAAATCAGTCGTTTTCCAAGGAGTGGTAGGTCTGATAGAGATGCTTGCGTTCGTTTTCGAACTGATAGGTCGATTTGATCCACATGTTTTCCTTTTTGGGAATGCCTAGGATGTGGCGTGTCACGGTCTGCAGGTCGTCTCCAAGTTGACTGTGTACTCTGCCAGAGATGCCCAGGTAGCAGGGTTTAAGGCATTCCTCGCTGATTTTCTTGGCTTTCTCTATGCAGGTCCCGAACCAGACCGGATGACCGATGTTGACTCCCATCACCCGACCATGGTCTATGCCGATGCCAAAGGAGATGTTGTTGAATTTTTCAGCAAGAGGAGCAAGGTCCTTGGAAAAAAGATGGGTTAGCTTAAGTCCGTATTTCACCGCTTTGTTGGTGTCGGTTGTCTTAGGGTCGAACAAAACGATGAAGCCGCTGTTGCCATCTTCATAAATGCGAGCCTCTCCGTTAGTGAAAAAATCACTCAGACAACGGCTAAACAGTTCATGCACCTTGATGGCTTGTCTTTTGCCATCGTTTTTCACGATTTGACGCATGTTTTTTATCATGAGGTATAAAGCCGACGTCTCTACGACTACGCTCGACATGTTGTCTGTAAGCGTATTTACAGCGTCTAGGTCTTGGGTCTCGACATAGTTTACGCTTGCTTCGGACAGTTTTTCTGCTTGTTCAAGGATGTTTTGATTGAGGCTCATGGTTATTGGTTGTTCGTTTTGTTTTTTCATAGAGAAACGAAAAGAGCATCGACTTTTGTCAATGCTCTTTTCGTTGGTTGGCGTTTAAGCCATATTTGTGTAGACGGCCTGTACGTCTTCGTCTTCGTCGATCTTGTCGAGGAACTTCTCGATTTCCACCATCTGTTCGTCAGTGAAAGTGACGGTACTGTTGGGAAAACGTTGCAGGTTGGCTTTCACGATGTTGATCTTGCGCTCTTCCAACGCGTCGTGCATGGTGCCGTAGTCGGTCCAGGCAGTGTAGACAGTGGTCGTAGTGGTGCCTTCTTCTTCGTCGGTTTCGGTGACGATTTCATCCAGACCGTAATCGATGAGTTCGAGTTCCAGTTCGTCTTTGTCCATGCCTTGCGGCATCTCTATTTCGAAAACGGCTTTGCGTGTGAACATGAATTCCAGAGAGCCCATGGGCAGGAAACTGCCGCCGCATTTGTTGAAGTACGACTTCACGTTGGCCACTGTGCGGGTGGTGTTGTCGGTAGCGCATTCCACCATGCACTGGATGCCGAAGGGGCCTTTGCCTTCGTAGGTGACTTCCACCAGGTTGGCGGCGTCCTTATCGGTAGCGCGCTTGATGGCGGCATCGATGTTGTCCTTGGGCATGTTCTCCGCCTTGGCATTCTGGATGGCCTGACGCAGTTTGGGATTCATATCGGGATCAGGGCCGCCTTCCTTGGCAGCAATAGTGATCAGTTTTCCTAATTTCGGAAACACTCTCGACATGTGTCCCCATCTTTTCATCTTGGCCGCTTTGCGGTATTCGAATGCTCTTCCCATATTCTGTGTTTTAGTTTTTAATTTTAGAGTGCAAAAATAATAAATCGGCGGGAATTGGCGTCTTTTATGGACAAAAATGTTGTCTGTTGCCTGTAAAAAACATGTAATTTCCTGATGCTCAAGTGAATCATAGCTGACATGTCAAGTGCTTTTTTTCCTTATTTTTGCATGCTATTAGTCGTGATCTGAATCCGTCAAGGTGATGAGTAACTTTTTCGTAACAAGTGACAAACGCCGCATCTTTGGGCTTGATTTATTAAGGGTCCTGGCGATCTTCATTGTGATTCACAGTCACGGCAGCCATTATCTGGCTTCGACTTTCTTGGCTGGTATGGCAGATTGGCGCTTGCCTCAAGGCACGGATATGTTTTTTGTGCTGAGTGGTTTTCTCATTGGAAGCTCCGTGCTGAGTATGGCCGAGGAGAACGAAAAACATCAGTTTGTGACCTCATCACTGCGTTTGTATCTCAAGATGGCTTTGCGTATTTTGCCAAACTATTGGGTGTTGCTTGCGGTGAATTATATCTTGGTTTATTCTCATGTCATCCCGGGCGACCTCACGGCCATGCCGATGTGGAGGTTTGCTTCATTGACGCAAAATCTCGTTTCCCCTTTCTATGATTTTTTCTGGGAGTCTTGGACGCTGCCGATACAGTGGTGGTTTTATATTCTGCTACCGATTGGCATGCTTTTGATCCCCAGGCGTAGGGTGAAGCAGCTGACGCCACTGCTGGTGCTTCTGGTCGTTGCTTTTGCTCTCGGATTCAGAATCAGTGTGGCCGACAAAGCGACGAACTCCTTCTGGTGGGATGTATGGATCCGTAAGACGGTCGCTTCCCGTTGCGATTGCGTGTGGATAGGTGTCGTTGTGGCATGGGTGAAGCGCTATTATCCTGTTTTCTGGCGTCGTTGCCGTTGGTGGAGCCTGGCGCTGGGCGTCATTCTGATAACGGTTTGCTGTTCTGTCACGCGGGTGATAGGATCAGCATACGCCAATGTCGTTTATCCTACGTTTTCTGCCGTCTCAATCTGTCTGCTGTTTCCGATTTTGGACAGTTGGAACGAATGTCACGGATTTTTCGGGAAGGCGGTTGCCGCCATCAGTTTGCTGTCGTACGCGCTTTTCTTGTCAAATTTGATGGTGTCGCAAGTCATCGACGGACAGTTTTCGACATTTGCCGAGACCCACGGCATCATGGCCTATTTCCTGTTCTGGTTCGTCGCCTTCGCGTTCGCCTTTGTTATTTATTATTGCATTGAACGTTGGGCTATGCGTTTGCGTAATAAGATTTAAATCTGCTATGATGAAAGTACTGGTGATCACGGAAACCGATGCGTATGCCGGCCCTATGGCAGCGGCGTTTCTTAACGACTACGCTGCGGATATGGAGGCTGTCTCGGCTGGCGTCAATCCGGCCAAGGAGGTCAGCCCACTGGTTGTTGAGGCTATGAAAGAATGCATGGCTGACCTGTCGACCTATAAACCATGTCTGGTGGCGGATTTTGACATGCGACAGTATGATTACGTGGTTTGCCTCAATATGGAGCCAAAATGGGAAGGCGACAATGTGCTGTCTTTCGTTTTTGACGCGCCGGAAGGCGATCTTGATTCGATGCGGGTTTTTCGTGACCTGATCAAAAACAAAATGTTCATCGTCTATCGCGACGTGATGAGAAAGTGAGGTTTATTTATACACCTCGTTCTCGTCGATTAGGTTGTTCAGCAGCGCATAGACCGTGAGACCCGACACCGACTTGATTCCCGTTTTCTTGGTGATGTTCTTGCGGTGCGAAATGACGGTGTGTATGCTGATGTTGAGTTGGTCAGAGATTTCCTTGTTGGTCATGCCTTTGGCAACGGCAATCAGGACGTCGATCTCGCGTCTGGAGAGCTCGAAGCTGTCGTCCGACTTCTCGTCATGTTTCTTCTGGTTGACGATTTCGTTCAGTTTGCTGATATACTTCTGCGAGGTGTCGTTGATTTCGATAACGCCATCGTAGGGTTTAAGCGACCCGCATTCATGGTAACTGGTGACTAGGGCAACGATGACCAGTCTGGGATGCTCTTTGGCGAGCTGTACGGGCAGGTCGCGGTCGGTGTAACCCAACAAGGCGGGGTTGATGATGAGGATGTCGGCATCCGACGACAATATTTTCTCCGAGAGCCGGTCGGGGGCGTTGAGACGGGCAACGACGCTGTATTGGTCCTGTTCTTCCAGGCAGGTTGTCAGTCCCGTCGTGATGATTTCAGATGCTTCACAGATGATGACGCGACTTCTCATGACTTTTTGTTTTCAAGGAATTCGACATAAGGGATGAGGACGCGCTCTTCGATGCGGGTGTGTAATACGAGGTCGACAGAGAGTTCCATGATGTCGTAGGAGATCTCTATGCGTTCCTTGGGCAGGATATCGCCAGGCAGGTATTTCAGCAGTATGTTCATCAGGTCGTCGAGGGTGTCTTCGATGTTGCTGTGGTTGCGCTTGAATTCGGCAATTCTGAAATGCTTGTCACTTTTCCCTGCACGAAGCGCCTCAATATAAGGGAACACGGTGTCTTCCTCGTATTTGAAGTGCTTGTCGACTTCCGACTGATACTCGTCATAGAAGCGTTCCAGCAGTTTGGCGTATTTGGGCTGTGCCGCCTTGATGATATGCGAAAGATGCTCCTCAAGGTGTGGAAAACGTTCGTCCATATAATAGCGGTGCGACTGCAGGAGATAGGGCAGGAGACCGTCCATGTCGAAGTGCTCGAAGTCGGCAAGCTGCGGGATGTAACTGTCGTCGGCATAGACCTTGCAGATGAGCAGGAACAGGTCTGTGGAGACGTGGTTGCTCTCGCAGACTTCTTTGACGCTATGGTCGCCGAAGCCGAGTGCGATGCCGAAACGGGAGAGGAGATGCAGGAACTTGGGGTTGCTGCTGATGATATCGTACAGTTTGGTATTGGGTGAGAAGAAATCCATGTCTGATCAGTTTGAAACAGGAGACAAAGATATGGAATATTTGACAAACAAAAAAAGCCGTTTTGCAACGGCTTTTTTATCGGTTTGAACTGAAGTGTTCGGCTTAGGCCTCGGTGTTCTCAGCAGGTGCTTCGGCAACGGGCTCTTCAGCAGGGGCTTCGGCGGCGACAGCCTCTTCGGTTTCAGCAACGACCTCTTCGGCAGTGGCTTCAGCCTGAGCGGCTGCTTCTTCAGCCTTCTTGGCTTCGAGTTCAGCAAGTTTCCTCTTGGCGATTTCAGCAGCACGGGCTTCGTTGACTGCTTTCTCAGCTTCCAGGCGGACTTTCTTCTCACCTCTGGCTTTTTCTTCGTTAGCTTTGGCAGCGTTAGCAGCCTTGGCTTCCTTTTCTTTCATCCAGTTCTGGAACTTGACTTCGGCTTGTTCCTCCGTCATGGCGCCTTTGGCGACACCACGCATCAGATGATATTTCATCATGACGCCGGTCTTCGAAAGGAGTGAACGAACGGTATCAGTCGGAACAGCGCCGACGCTGTACCAATACAGAGCTCTGTCAAACTTGATGTTGATCTGAGCTGGATCGGTAATGGGGTTGTAAGTGCCTATTTTCTCAATGAATTTACCATCACGTTTTGCGCGAGAGTCGGCAATTACAATGTGATAGAAGGGTTGACCCTTCTTGCCATGTCTTTGCAATCTGATTTTTGCTGGCATAAATGTAATGTTTTAAGTTGATTTTTAATGAATTAACTAAATCCAACCCGTGGATTCGGCGGCAAAAGTACAACTTTTTTGCTTATTGTCAGCGCTTTAGATGGATTTTTTTGTTTCGAATAGCCCTAATCGATACTATAGCATCTATAAACTGTTTGTTTTCAATGTTTTCCTTTTTTTTGACAAAAAACTGAATAGTTTTCTTGCAGCCTTTTCGTTTTTGTCCTATCTTTGAAATCTGATTATTTCAGTTGAAAGTAGCTGATTTTCAGTTTCCTTATATATACTCTACACATATTATACATCTTCAGCAATAACTATTTATATGTTTCTCATCTTTGATACTGAGACGACTGGCTTGCCCAAACGGTATGACGTCCCTTTGACCGATTTCGACAACTGGCCTCGCATGGTGCAGCTGGCATGGCAAATCCATGACGACAAAGGCCGATTTGTTGAAGCTCACAACTATATTGTTCAGCCTGAAGGTTTTGAGATTCCCATCGACGCCAAGATGGTGCACCATATCTCCACCAAATATGCCATCGAACACGGTAAACCGCTGGGTGAGGTGCTCGCTATTTTCCTGAAGTCGGCGGCCAAGGCGACACGCCTCGTAGGCCATAACATTGACTTCGACCTTCATATCTTAGGCTGTGAGTTTCTGCGCACGATAGGCAACAACCCGCTTGACAAATTCCAAACAGTGGACACCTGCACTGAGAAGACGGCCGAATTCTGCCAACTCCCAGGCGGCAAGAATGGCAAGTTCAAGCTACCGCGCTTGGAGGAGTTCCACCAGATCTTGTTCGGCGAGAAGTTCGGCGATGCCCACAATGCCGCCGCCGATGTGGAAGCCACCGCTCGCGTGTTCCTTGAACTGGTACGTCGCGGCGTGCTCGATGCCAATGACTTGGGTGTGGATGCACAATTCATTGATGACTTCAAGGCTGCCAATCCCGAGATGATACAACCGGCCGGCATCACCTTCGAGCCTATTGTAGATGTTGAAGAAGCAGAAGAAATGCCAGAGATTGGCGATTATGTGCCGAAACACTTCACCCATCTCCATGTCCACTCGCACTATTCCATGCTCGATGGCATGTCGAAGGTGCCTGATTTGGTGGCTAAATGCAAGAAAAACGGCATGTACAGTCTCGCCCTTACCGACCATGGCAACATGTTCGGTATCAAGGACTTTGCCGACACCGTAAACAAGGAAAACGGCAAGGTGAAGGACGCCATCAAGGAACAAGAGGCTATATTGAAAATGGAGGATGCCACCGAGGAAGAGAAGGCAAATGCCCAAGCCGAAATCGACAAGCTAAAAGGTCAGTACTTCAAGCCGATCTTCGGTATCGAGACTTATTGCGCCCCCATCAGTATCGACAAGCGTGATGGCCGTCAAGACCGTGGCTGGCATCTTATCTTATTGGCAAAAAACAAGACGGGCTATCACAGCCTGTGCAAATTGAGTTCCATCGCCTACACCGATGGTTTCTATTATAATCCCCGCATCGACCATAGCTTGCTTGAAAAATACCATGAAGGCTTGATCTGTAGTTCGGCATGCCTCGCAGGTGAGGTGCCACAGAAAATCATGAATGGCGACATGGAGGGCGCCGAAGCCTCGATACGATGGTTCAAGAACCTCTTTGGCGAAGATTACTATCTTGAGGTACAACGCCATAAGACGGACAAACCTGGTGGAGACACAGAAGTATACGAGCGCCAGAAAGAGGTGAACAAAATCCTTTTCGATTTGGCGAAGAAATACGACATTAAAGTCATTGCCACCAACGATGTCCACTTTGTAGAGGAGGAACATGGCGAGGCGCACGACCGTCTCATCTGCCTCAGCACGGGCAAGGACCTCGATGACCCCACACGTATGCACTACACCAAGCAGGAATGGCTGAAGACACCCGAGGAAATGGGTCGTATCTTCTCCGACCATCCCGAGGTGCTGGAGAATACGCAGGAGATCGTCGACAAGGTGGAGACCTATAGCATCGATTCCGACCCCATCATGCCAAAGTTCCCCATCCCAGAGAGCTTCGGCACGGAAGAGGAGTATCGCAAGAAGTTTACCGAGGAAGACCTCTTCAATGAGTTCACCCGCGACGAGCACGGCAACGTGGTGATGTCGCAGGAAGAGGCCGAGAAAAAGGTCAAGAAACTGGGTGGCTACGACCGACTGTACCGTATCAAGCTCGAGGCAGACTACCTCGCCAAGTTAACCTGGGAAGGCGCTAAAGAGCGCTATGGCGAGAATCTTACTGAGGACCAGATTGAGCGTATCAAGTTCGAGCTGCACGTGATGAAGACCATGGGCTTCCCGGGTTACTTCCTTATCGTGAGCGACTATATCCGTGCCGCAAGAGAGGAATTGGGTGTCTCTGTGGGCCCGGGCCGTGGCTCGGCTGCTGGCTCGGTGGTGGCCTATTGCTTGAAGATCACCGACCTTGACCCGTTGAAATACGACTTGCTGTTTGAGCGTTTCCTCAACCCCGACCGTATCTCACTGCCTGATATCGACGTCGACTTCGACGACGACGGCCGTGAACGCGTGCTTAATTGGGTGACCAACAAATACGGAAAGGAGAGAGTGGCTCACATCATCACCTACGGCACCATGGCGGCCAAGTCGGCCATCCAGGACGTAGGTCGTGTGCAGAAGGTGCCTTTGCCCGAGGTCAATAAGATCAAGAGCTTTATCCCTGACCGTAACTTCGACGAGGCCGCAGTGAAAGCCGTGGAAGGCGAGGTGCCCAAGAAGATGCCCAAGGTCAACCTGAAGAACTGCTACAAGTATGTGCCCGAGCTGAAAGAGATGCTTAACGGTGATGACCAGAATGTCTCGACCATGTTGACCTACGCCGAGGAGCTGGAGGACACCAACCGTCAGGTGGGCATTCATGCTTGTGGCGTCATCATCGGTGCCGACGACTTGACCAATGTGGCACCTGTTTGTACCGTAAAAGATAAAGACACCAAAGAGGATGTCGTTGTAACTCAATATGATGGCCATGTCATCGAGACCGTGGGCCTCATCAAGATGGACTTCTTGGGTCTGAAGACCTTGACCTTGATCAAGGACGCCTTGAAGAACATCAAGAAGACCCGTGGCATCGACATAGACATCGACCACATCCCGATTGACGACGAGGAGACATACAAACTCTATTCAGCAGGCAACACCATCGGCACGTTCCAGTTTGAATCGCCCGGCATGCAGAAATACCTGCGTGAGCTGCAGCCTTCCGTCATCGGCGACATCATCGCTATGAACGCCCTCTATCGTCCCGGCCCGATGGACAACATCCCCGACTTCATCGCGCGCAAGCAAGGTAGGCAGGAGATCAAGTACGACTTCGCCTGTATGGAGAAATACCTGAAGGACACTTACGGCATCTGTGTTTATCAGGAGCAGGTCATGCTGCTCTCTCGCGAATTGGCTGATTTCACAAGAGGTGAGTCTGATACCTTGCGCAAGGCGATGGGAAAGAAGCAGCTGGCCAAGATGGAGGAGCTGTATGAGAAGTTCATGAAACAAGGTGTGGCCAAGCTGACGAAGACGGAGAACCTTCCTGAGGCAGAGGTGAAGAAACGTCTGGAGAAGATCTGGGAAGAATGGAAGAAGTTCGCTTCATATGCTTTCAACAAGTCGCACGCAGCATGCTATTCGTGGGTGTCTTACCAAACCGCCTATCTTAAAGCGCATTATCCGGCAGAGTTCATGGCTGCCGTGCTGAATAACAGCCTCGGCGACATCAAGGAGGTCAATTTCATGACTGAGGAATGTAAGCGAATGAAAATTGATGTCTTGGGTCCCGATATCAATGAATCCGAGTATAAATTCTCAGTTAATGCCAAAGGTGAAATCAGGTATGGCTTAGGTGCCATTAAGAATGTAGGTGAGGCAGCCATAGCCGGCATCGTTGAAGAACGCGACAAAAATGGTAAATATAAGAATCTGACAGATTTTCTCATCCGTACTTTCGATAAGAACGTCAATCGTAGGGCGTTGGAAAATATGGATATGGCAGGCTGTTTCGATTCTTTCCCAGGACTGCACCGCGCTATGTTCTTCTATATGCCGCAGAACGATTCTGTGCCATTCATCGAACGTGCGCTTCGTATGGTAGCGTCCTATCTTGAAAGGAAGAACTCCGCCCAGATTGATCTGTTTGGCTTTGGCAGCGATGACTCTGGCAGTTCGACGCTTAATATCAATTTGCCGCAATGTGAACCATGGTCGAAAATGCGCGAATTAGAAATGGAAAAAGAAGCTTTGGGTTTCTATATTTCATCGCATCCGATGGAGATTTATCATTTACCACTTCGGTTTTTTGCCAATATCAATGTTGAGGGTTTGGTTAAGGCTTTGAATGAACCGGAGGGCAATATGGAAAGGACGGTCCGTTTGGGTGGACAGATAACCCGTGCTGATGAATATGAATCTAAAACCGGAACAAAATATGGGCGTTTTACGATTGAAGACCAGACCGGATCATACAATTTTGCTTTGTTTAAGGAAACATATTCAAAATATAAGGCCTTGTTGGAGGTGAACAACTTTGTGATGTTGACAGGGGTGTTGCGTCCTCCGTTCCGTAAGCCAGATGAAGCCCCCAATGCAATTCCAGACCATCTGGAAGTGCGCTTTTCGGAAGTGCGACTGCTTGATGCCATCCTAGAGAACACTTCGAGGACCGTTTATATCACATTAGATATAGGCCTAATGCTGGAAGAGGACCTGAAAGCATTTGTGCAAATCATAAAAGATCATCCAGGCAAGCAGTCATACAAACTTCATGTCTTTGATAAAAAAATGAATATGGGATGCAACATGTCGCCTGTCAGAGGCGGTATCAATGCGGGTGAGGTGCTGCCGCTTTTGGAAAAACTTCCTTATGCCGTATTTAATCTGCGATGATAAAAAATGTATTTAGATGATGCGGATTTGATGAATAACTTGTATCTTTGCAACTCAAAAACGAATAAATCATAAAACTATGGCAATCGTACACATGACTGACGATACTTTTGAAGAAGTCGTCCTGAAATCTGAACTCCCTGTAATGGTTGACTTTGGCGCTACTTGGTGCGGCCCTTGTAAGAAAGTCGAACCCATAATCGAAGAAATCTCTGAAGAATATGCTGGTAAGATGATCGCCGTGAAGTGCGATGTCGAGGAATGCAATGGAACAGCTCAGCGTTTCGGCATCATGAACATTCCCACCGTGCTTTATTTCAAGAATGGACAAGTCGTTGATAAGAACGTGGGTGCTGCTCCTAAGAAGATGTTTGTTGAAAAACTGGAAAAGCTTCTGTAAGCTTGCAGTATAGGAGAAATAGACAGAGGACAGAAGCGATATTGCATCTGTTTTCTGTCTTTTGTTTTTACATAGGATGTTTGTGGTCAGCAACTGAATAACTGAACAACCGAAAATGGCTTTTTCCATCGATAGAAATAGATTGACTCAATTCGGCAGCCTTGAGTTTTTGGCGCGACAAATCGTCGAAGGCTTCATTACAGGTCTGCATAAGAGCCCGTTTCATGGCTTTTCGGTAGAGTTTGCTGAACATCGCCAATACAATACGGGTGAGCCGATTCGCCATATCGACTGGAAACTGTATGGTCGTACCGAAAAGCTATTCGTGAAGCGCTTTGAGGAGGAGACCAATCTGCGCTGTCAGCTGGTGATTGATGCCAGTTCCAGCATGTGTTTTCCAGTGCGCCAGAAGATTGATTTTGAACATCCCAACAAACTGTTTTTTTCTGTTTACGCTGCTGCTTCGCTTATGGAGTTGATGCATCGGCAGCGCGATGCCGTCGGACTCGATTTGTTTGATAGTGAAATCGTGTTTCACGAACCGGCAAAGTCCTCAACGGTCCATAACAAACTTATTTATAGTAAATTGGAAGGTCTGATTCACGACTACGACAAGTCGAATCGGAAAACGACCTCGACGCCTCAATGCCTTCATCAGATTGCAGAGATGACTCACCGTCGTTCGCTTGTGGTGATTTTTACGGATATGCTCGACAGTCTAGCCGATTATTCTGCGATGTTCGAGGCGTTGGAGCACCTTAAATACAATAAGCACGAGGTCATCCTGTTCCATGTCTTCGATGGACAGTTGGAGCAAGACTTGGATTTTGAAAACAGGCCGTACCGTTTCGTGGATCTAGAGACAGGTGATGTGTTGAAACTCAATCCTGTCGAGGTGCAAGAAGCCTATAGGAAAAAGATGGCAGAACGTAAGGAAGCGCTTCTCCGCCATTGCTACCAATACCAAATCGATTATGTCGAAGCCGACATCAACAAAGACTATAATCAGATTCTGACCAGTTATCTCATCAAGCGTTCCAAACTGATGTAGTTTGCATAAAACCTCTATCTTTGCGATAGAAAATCTCCAAAGATGATAGTCTGTATTGCCGAAAAGCCCAGTGTGGCAAAGGATATAGCCAGGATTATAGGGGCTAATGCGTCCCACGAAGGCTATATGGAAGGCAATGGCTATCAGGTTACCTGGACTTTTGGGCATCTTTGTACATTGAAGGAACCTCATGACTATACGCCCATGTGGAAAACCTGGGCTTTGAGCCGTCTGCCGATGATTCCGCCACGTTTTGGCATCAAACTGATTCCGAACAATCCTACTTATGAGAAACAGTTTAAGGTCATAGAGAACCTGATGCAGCATGCCGATAGCATCATCAACTGTGGTGATGCGGGGCAGGAGGGAGAACTCATCCAGCGTTGGGTGATGCAGAAGGCCAATGCGCATTGCCCTGTGCAACGCCTTTGGATTTCTTCGATGACGGATGAAGCGATTCGCGAGGGCTTTAAGAACCTGAAAGATCAGTCAGACTATCAGTCACTTTATGAAGCAGGTCTTTCTCGTGCTATCGGCGATTGGCTTTTGGGTATGAATGCTACTCGGCTTTATACATTGCGGTATGGACAAAATCGTCAGATTTTGTCTATTGGCAGAGTGCAGACGCCAACCTTAGCCTTGATTGTCAACCGGTACTGGGAAATCACGAACTTTAAACCGGAGCCGTATTGGGTGCTTTCAACCGTATACCGTGAGGTGACTTTTACGGCCGTTAAAGGAAAATACAAATCCGATGAGGAGGGGCAGAAGGACTTGCAACAGATTATGGGCAAGCCTTTTACCGTTACCGATATTGCGACGAAGAAAGGTACGGAAGCCCCGCCTCGCTTGTACGACCTCACCTCGTTGCAGGTGGAGTGTAATAAGAAATACGGGTTCTCGGCTGACCAGACCCTGCAGACCATCCAAAGCCTTTATGAGAAGAAATACACCACCTATCCTCGTGTGGATACAACTTATCTGAGCGACGATATCTACCCGAAATGCGATGGCATATTGAAAGGATTACAGGATTATGCCTCACTGACGCAACCTTTACTGGGGAAGCCGCTTCCGAAAAGCAAGAAGGTGTTTGATTCCTCCAAGGTCACCGACCATCATGCCATCATTCCTACGGGCGTCCATCCTCAGGGCCTGTCGTTTGCCGAGGAGAAGGTCTATGATGAGGTCTGTCGTCATTTCATTTCCGTGTTTTATCCTGATTGCGTTTTTTCCACTACCACAGTAATGGGAAAGGTGGAGGAGGTGGCGTTTAAGACTTCAGGTAAGCAAATACTTATCCCAGGGTGGAGAGAGGTGATCAAACCGGTGAAGGCGGAAGAGAAAGATGGCGAGGAAAAAGAGGAGGAACAAGTGTTGCCTGCTTTCACCAAAGGAGAACAGGGTCCCCATGAACCTAGACTGGCCGAGAAGTGGACCAGCCCCCCTAAACCCTACACGGAGGCCACCTTGTTAAGGGCTATGGAAACAGCAGGCAGACTGGTAGAAGACGAGTCGTTGCGAGAAGCCTTGAAAGAAAACGGCATTGGCCGCCCTTCTACTAGGGCCGCTATCATTGAGACGCTGTTCAAAAGGCAATATATCCGCAAGGAACGCAAGAGCCTGATGCCGACACAGACGGGTATCGAACTCGTCGGACTTATCCACGAGGATCTTCTGAAGAGTGCAGAACTGACCGGCATCTGGGAGAAGAAGCTTCGTGAAATCGAGCAGCATAAATATGAAGCGAAGCAGTTTCTGGAAGAACTGAAACAGATGGTGACGGAGATCGTCAATACCGTGATGGCAGATACCAGCAACCGCCGCGTGACATCACAACCCGTTGCCGCTACGGCTGCGGTGAAGAAGAAGCGCGTATCCAAACCGAAAGACAAGACAGCGGAAAAGAAAACAACGCCATCGCCTGATGCTATTGTCGGCACGGTTTGTCCCGTCTGTGGCAAAGGCCATGTCATCAAAGGCAAAACGGCTTATGGCTGTTCGGAGTGGCGAAATGGCTGCACTTTCAGAAAGCCGTTTTGAGAAGCGTTTTTAAGACTATTGGCATTTGGATAAATGTGGAAAAATATTCCACAAATTGAGGTATAAAGCAAAAAAAGCCCCGATGACTCGGGGCTTTTTGATTTTGAAGCAGAAATCCGCGATTAATGACGGGCTTCCTTGATTCTGGCTTTCTTGCCGCGCAAACCTCTGAGATAGTAGATACGAGACTTACGCACAGCGCCTTCCTTGTTGACTTCAATGTTCTCAATCATAGGGGAGGCAATCGGGAAACATCTTTCCACGCCAATGTTGTTTGATATCTTTCTGATGGTGAAAGTGGCGGTCTTTCCACAGCCGCTACGCTTCAGAACGATACCCTGGAACTTCTGCAAACGGGTCTTTTCATTCTCGACAATACGGTAGGTAACCGTGATGGTGTCGCCCGTCTTGAATTTTGGAAAATCTTTTACAACGATTTGATCTTCAATAAATTGAATTAAAGAATTCTTACTCATTTCTATATTTATTTTTGTATATTTCTTCGCTCGAAAAACGGCTGCAAATATACAAAAAATTTGAATTCAAAAACTTATAGAGAGGAATTTTTCGAATCGGCCTTAAATTTCTCGTACATTTCAGGTCTTCTTTCCTGGGTTCTGAGTAAAGCTTGTTCTAATTTCCACTCGTTGATTTTCATGTCATTTCCAGAGAGTAAGATGTCGGGAACGGACCATCCTTTGTATTCTCTTGGTCGCGTATAAACCGGCGGAGAGACGAGTCCGTCTTGAAAAGAGTCGGATAGGGCAGAGGTCTCGTCGCCTAAAGCACCTGGGATAAGGCGTACCAGACTGTCGACCAACACGGCAGCACCTAATTCACCACCTGAAAGCACATAGTCGCCAATGGAGATCTCCTTGGTGATGAGATGTTCTCGGATGCGTTCATCAATGCCCTTGTAATGCCCGCAAAGTATGATGAGATTCTCTTTCATAGAGAGCTGATTGCAAAGCGGTTGGTTGAGTATCTCACCGTCTGGACTCATATAGATGACCTCGTCGTAGCTGCGTTGGCTTTTCAAATGGGTGATGCAGTTGTCAACGGGTTCGATCATCATCACCATCCCTGCTCCGGCGGCAAAGGAATAATCGTCCACTTTATGGTGCTTATCGGTGCTATAATCGCGGAGGTTGTGTAATCCGATTTCAACGATGCCTTTGTTGACAGCCCGTTTGATGATGGACTCCGTGAAAGGGCCTTCGAACATTTCGGGGAAAATGGCGATGATGTCAATACGCATGCTGTAATTTTTCGGCAAAAGTAAGCAATTAATGCAAAATGGAATGGCATGACTAAAAAAAACCTATTTTTGCATACCTAAAAAAATCAATCTGATGAGAAAGTTATCATTTTTACTCCTTTTCTTGGTGGCCGCTGTTTTTGCACAGGCGCAAATCGCCACCAATATTTATTGGGTGCAGTTTACCGACAAGAACAACTCACCCTATTCTATTGATAACCCTGAGGCATATTTGAGTCCAAGAGCTTTGCAACGTCGTGCCAATCAAGGGATTGCTATTGATGAGTATGACATCCCCGTCAACCCGCAATATCTTCAGGCTGTAGCTGATTGTGGAGCTGAGCTGTTGAATCCTTCCAAGTGGCTGAACGGTGTTTCCGTTTATGTGACGAATCCTTCTGTAATTGAGGCCATTAACGCGCTCGATTTCGTGGAGGTGGTGCGCAATTGCGAAAACAACCCGGAAGCACAAAGGATCAAGGAGAGTTGGATGGAAAAAGAGATGCGGGCCGTTGAAAGTTCCAAAGAGACCTATGGCTATTATGGCGGTGCGGCAACGCAAGTCATGCAGATTAATGCCAATGCCTTGCACGATAGCGGTTTCATGGGTGAGGGTATGATCATTGCCGTTCTTGATGGCGGTTTTGTCGGCGCCGACACGCATCCGGCATTCGACAACATGCGCGAAGAAGGGCGTCTGCTTGGCGTCCGCGACTTTGTCTATGGCAGCACCTCGGTCTATACGCAGAGCTCTCATGGCTGCAGCTGTCTCAGCACAATCGGCGCTTTTGTGCCGAACACCTTCGTGGGTACTGCCCCTAAGGCATCGTTCTATCTCTTCCATACCGAAGATGGTTATTCAGAGAATATCGTTGAGGAGTATAACTGGGTCTCGGGAGCAGAACTCGCCGATAGTCTCGGCGTTGATGTGTGCACCACCTCGTTGGGCTATATTGATTTTGACATGGCTCAATGGGATCACCCGTTTGAACATTTTGACGGGCATACGGCTCCCATGTCCATTGGTGCTGGCATTGCCGCCAGCCGCGGCATGGTTTGCACCACCTCCGCAGGTAACGAAGGCGATAGCTGGAACGGCGAATGCACGCTGGGTATTCCTGCCGACGTAGAGAACACCATCACTGTCGGCGCTGTCGATGGAAATGGAGAACGTGCCTATTTCAGTTCAGTGGGGCCGACCTATGATGGCCGTATCAAACCCGATGTCATGGCCATGGGCCAGGGGACATATGTGGCTAGTAGCGACGGTTCGTATTACAATGGTAGTGGCACTTCGTTCTCTAATCCTGTCTTGGCAGGTGCAGTGGCTTGCCTCTGGCAGTCGAACCCGACGGCCACGGCACAAGAAATCATGGATGCTGTCCGTGCCAGCGGCGACCGTCACGAGAACCCGGATAATCGTTATGGTCACGGAATCCCGGATTTTGGCGCAGCCATGACCGCCTTGCCGGTCCACGAACATCAGCAAGACATCGAGACACTCATTAGCATCTATCCGAATCCTTCTGCAGGCGAAGTGAAGGTGCGTCTTGAGACAGGCTCAAAAGCCATGGTGAACGTGTTCGACATGACGGGCCGTCAAGTCATAAGTTATTCGTTCAATGGTTTGAATCACAATACATTAGAAAACAAACTGAATGAACTGGGCGTTGGCGTTTATGTGATTTCGGCTCAATCCGACAGCGGTCGTCAAACCTTGAAGTTCGTGAAGACGAATTGATTGTTATTGCAAAAAGAAAACAAAAAAATCCGCTGCCGAGAGGGAGCGGATTTTTTGTTTGTCTCACCGGAGCTTATTTCAGCGGTGATGGCGTGTGGTACTCGCGAGCACCCAATTCCTTATCGAGCATGATCATGCCGCCGATATGGTCGCCAATCATCTCGGCATGACGGACGAGGCGTAGGGCTTCTTCCTCCTCTTCAACTTGCTCGTCAATAAACCAGGCGAGGAAGTTGTTGGAGGCGCGGTCGCCATCCTTGTCGGCGATGTCGCACAAGTTGTTGATCATTGCGGTGACCTTCTTTTCGTGTTCAAGCTGGTCCTTGAAAGCATCGAGGACGGTTTTCCACTCGGTCTGCACTTTGGCGATAGGGGCGAGGATGACGCGTTCGTCCTGTGAGTGCATATAGTTAATCAGAATGGCCGCATGGGCTTGCTCTTCAAGGAATTGGACTTTGAACCAATGGGAAATGCCACGGAATCCTTTGACATAGATGTCTTGCGACATGCTCAGATACAGATAAGCCGACCACATTTCGGCATTGATCTGGTCATTGATAGCTTTTGCTAATTTTTTGCTAATCATTTTTTTATTTTTTAGTATTTAAAGTTGTTTGTCAAGTTATTTGTCGCCAAAATAGCGTTTGTATAAACCCTCGAAACCTTTGCCGTGACGGGCTTCGTCCTTAGCCATTTCATGCACGGTGTCGTGGATGGCGTCGAGGTTGCGTTCCTTGGCGATACGGGCAATGCGCATCTTGTCTTCGCAGGCGCCGCATTCGGCAATCATACGTTTGTAGAGGTTGGTCTTGGTGTCCCAAACTACGTCGCCGAGAAGCTCGGCAAATTTAGCGCAGTGCTCGGCCTCTTCAAAGGCGTAACGCTTGAAGGCCTCGGCAATTTCGGGGTAACCTTCGCGATCAGCCTGACGGCTCATCGCGAGATACATGCCTACCTCGGTGGCTTCTCCCATATAGTGTGAATTCAGGTCTTTGATCATCTCGTCTCCTGTGCCTTTTGCAATACCCAGCACATGCTCGGTAACGAAATTCAAAGCGGCGCTTTCGTCAACCACTTTCCATTTCCCGGCAACGTTTTGCTTGCATTGAGGACAAATGTCAGGAGCTTCTTCTCCTTCGTAAACAAAGCCACAGATAGGGCAAATGAATTTCTTTTTCATAGTCAGATTTTTTTGAGTTGGTTTCGTCAATTGTTGAAACGCAAAATTAGAATAAAAATAAAAGTAAAGCTAGATATTTCTGAATTATTTTCACACGATAAAAAGATGTTTCATAGACATGTTAAACATCTTTCGGAGCTGCCTTTTTCATTTAAAACGGTTTCATAACGGAAATAATTCGTTTTCTTGAGACGTAATGACGATTATTTCCTTACCTTTGCACTCGGTTTTTTGCCATAATGTTTTTTATATGCTGAATAGAAGATTTTTGAGGATTAAGGCGATGCAGGAAGTATATGCCTGCCAGCAGTCAGAAGAGACCGATTTGATGAAAGGCGAACGTCACCTTCTGAAAAGCGTTGATGACCTTTACGAACTGTTTGTCTCTCTGCTGTCTTTCTGGGTCGAAGTGAAACGCTTTGCCGAACGTCGTATCGAAGAGAACAAGAATAAGAATTTTCCTACTCAGGAGGATCTGAATCCGAATCTGAAGTTCGTCAATAACCGCGTTTTGAACGTTCTGGATCAAAACAAGCACCTTGGCAGCCTTGAACAGCAGTTTAAAATCAATTGGGCGGACTACCGTGAGGATTTTATCCGTGGTTTCTATGTTAAACTTACCCAGTATCCTGAATATCAGGAGTATATGAATAGTAAGTCAAGCACTTTCTCTAATGACCGGAATTTTTTGGCTGACGTCATTGACAAGTATATGGCTGAAGACGACGTGCTGTTCGATTTTTTTGCCGACCGATCTTTGACTTTCAATAGCGATTATCAGTTGGGCGTCTATTTGTTGTGGAAATTCATCAAAGAAATGCCTGCTTCGTTTGACGCTGACACAAAACTGCCTCCAGTCTATAAGACGGAGGAGGAAGATGAGAACAAGGATAGGCGGTTTGTTGTCGATCTGTTTAGAAAGACCATGCTGCATAATGAAGAATACCAGAAGATGCTTGCCGAAAAGGTCTCTAACTGGGATTATGACCGCCTTGCCCTGATGGATCAGATCATCATGACGATGGCGGTGACGGAGTTTTGCGATTTTCCTTCTGTACCGATTAAGGTGACCATCAACGAGTATATTGAAATATCCAAGTTCTACAGTACGCCCGAGAGCCACCGGTTTGTGAACGGTATGCTGGACAAGATGGCTCAAGTGTTGAAAGAGGAGGGAAAGATCAAGAAATCGGGTCGTGGCCTGATTGATAAATGATTACGATTACAATAAGCGGAAGATTAGAGCGTTATAACTAAAAAATCAGAATGAAAAAACATCTACTACTACTCATACTGGCTCTGGCGATGGGACAGTTGACGGCGCAAGTGCGTAATGGCACCTATCGCGCTCTGACCGCTACCAATTCGGCTCGCGTTGCTGCTTTGGGTGGCATGCCGCTGCCTATGCACGACGGTGATCTCCAAACGGTCACTTTCAATCCCTCCGCCATTACTGATGAGATGAGCGGCCATGCGACGCTGTCATATGTTGGTGATTTTCACACCCACATCCATTTCGGAACGGTTCAATATGCTCGTAGTTTCGAGAAGTTCGGCAGTTTTGCAGCGACTTTGCAGTATCACAATTATGGCACTTTCGATTACGCTTCTGAAGGTGGCGTTACGGACGGCAGCGCGTTCAATGTGTCCGACTATGCCATGACCATAGGCTGGGGTCGTCAACTGACTGACAAATGGAGTATTGGCGCCAATTTGAAATATGCCGGTTTGCAATATGAGAGCTACCAGGCTGGAGCCCTGGCCGTTGATGTGGCAGGTGGTTATATAACGGATTCTAAATGGGCTTTGTCATTGACGGCAAGAAACATTGGCATGCAGCTTTTCAGCGATTTCGATGCTGAAAGATTCCTTTTGCCTTTCAGCCTTGACTTTACCGCTTCAAAACAATTGGAACATTTACCTTTTACTTTTGTTTTCGGCTATAATGACATTCAGAGATGGAATAAGCTCTATGATGAATACCTGCCTGACGATAACGGTAGTCTTGTTATTGATGAGGAAGAACAAAAGCCAAACGCATTTAGAAATGTTGTCAAGAACCTGGCATGCCATTTCGTGATTGGTGGTGAGTTGAATATTGGGAAGAATCTCGTGCTGAGAGCCGCCTATAATTATGGTCGTCATTATGACATGGACGTGCCAGATCGTCGTTCGCTTACTGGATTTTCAGCTGGTTTTGGCGTCAAAGTGAAAATGTTTGAAATCGATTACGCCTTGTCGCGCAACAATATTGTCGGGTCGCCTCATTTCCTTACTATTCGGGTTGACTTGAACAAATTTTAAACTTCAATTCTTACCGGCTAAATTATTGGTGGGCATATGTATCTCCACGAACTCAAATTGGCGAATTTCAAAAACTGCGAATCGGCAGCGATGCTGCTTTCGGAAAAAGTCAATTGTTTTGTGGGCCTGAATGGAGCAGGGAAGACCAATATCCTCGATTCCATCTATTATCTCTCGTTCTGTAAGAGTTTCTTTGGCGCTGCCGATAAGCTGAACATCCGGCATGGACAGGATTTCTTTAGCATTCATGGCGTGTTTCGTCATGATGACAAGGCGGAGGAGACGGTGTCGTGTGTTCAGAAACGTGACGCACAGAAGTCCTTCCGTTTTAATAAAAAGGAATACAGCCGGCTGTCGGACCACATCGGCAAGTTTCCATTGGTGATGATTTCGCCTTACGACCGCGACCTCATCAACGAAGGCAGCGACTTGAGGCGTAAGTTTATCGATGGCGTCATCTCGCAGTTCGATCCGTTGTATCTGGGAGCGCTTATCAAATACAACCGAGCCTTGGCGCAACGCAACATGCAGTTGAAACGCTTTGCCGAGACGCGGACTTTCGATGCGGATCTGCTCAGGCTTTGGGATGATCCTTTGGCCACAAACGCTGACGATATTCATGACAAACGCCACCAGTTTTTGGAAGCGTTTCTGCCTATTTTTCAGCATTATTACCAGATCGTCTCTGGTGGCGACGAGACTGTAGGCATCGATTACCGTTCCAAGCTGGACGAGAAACCGCTGAAGGCCTTGCTTAACGAGTGTTTGCCCCAGGATTGCCATTCGGGTTTCACGAATGCAGGCATCCATAAGGATGACCTTGAGTTCAGCCTTGACGGGCATCAGCTGAAGAAATTCGGTTCGCAGGGACAGCAGAAGTCGTTTGTGGTGGCTATCCGTCTGGCACAGTTTGAGTTCAATTACCAGAAGATAGGGTATAAGCCTATTTTGTTGTTGGATGACATTTTTGATAAACTTGATGATCAACGGGTCATGAAGCTGGTGCGCCTAGTGGGCGACAACCACTTCGGACAGGTGTTCATCACCGACACGCAACAGCAAAGGATAGAACGGCTGTTTGTCGATACCGATATCCAGCATAAGATCTTCGAAGTCGTAAAAGGCAGCGTGAAAGAGATAGGAGGGGAGTCATGAAATATTTCGATGTCCAGTCGCTTGGCGAGCTTATCAAGGCTTTTTACGAGCAAAGAAGGGGAAGTGGCTATCTCGACGAGGTCAAGATCATCAACTCATGGCCTGATGTCGTGGGGCCTTTCATTGCATCGCACACCACCGACCTTTCCATCCGCAATGGAATCCTCTTTGTGCGTATCGACTCCGACTCTTTGCGGAACGAGTTGAGTTATTCCAAATCGGTGCTGCTCAAGAATCTGAACGAACAGGTCGGGCGAGAGGTCTTGAAAGAGATTGTACTGAATTAGCCGTTTTACATTAGCTTTTGTTTTTTTGTTTCTCTTGCGACCCCGCTTCGCACAGTCATAGTCATTTGTGGAAGTATTGTCAATACCCATTTTCTTGTTTTTATATATTTATCCTTATTTTTGTCTCATCTCTTCGTGATTTTACACCTTTAACAAACTCAATATTAACCAATCTAACACGCAACATGAAAAAGACTATCTTAATGATTGCCTGTGCCGTTTTGGTGAGCATAGGCCTGATTTCCTGTGGTAACAAGGGAAACGAGAAGAAAACTGAAACGGCCGAGGAAAATACTGAAGTCGTTGAAACCGAAGTCGTGGAAGAAGAGGACGGCGGTTCTGACCTGGCAAAAGCAGCTATTGCTGAATTGAAAGACTTGGTAAAGGAAGCCGAAACCTTGGCCGCCATGTCGGAAGAAGAAAGAGCCAAGTTAAGTCAAGATGAGGCTATGGAAAGAGGTCTCGGTTTCTTGGGAGCCATGTTTGAATTTGAAAAGAAATATGGTGAACTGGAAGAGAAAGACTTCACGCCGAGACAATGGAAAAAATTCCAAGAGCTTCAGGATAGGCTGGAGAAATTGATGAAGGAATAAAAGGAATAATAACCATTAGTCCTAGTACGAAAAAATCCCAAACCGTTTCGGTTTGGGATTTCATTTTTGTAGCCCATAGCGGAATCGAAACCCGCACCACTATCCGTTATTATAAATAATATAAGTGGGTGTGGAACACTTTTGACAGGGACGGGAGGATGATGCTAAAAGATGCTTTCCTGTCGATGGAGCTATAGGGACGGCGGTGGATGCGCCCAAATAAACATAAAGAAAGCAATTTGTTTATGATGAATTCTTTTTCTTTTCGCTTTTTAGACTAATTTTGTACCCATCAGGCCACTATTGTTGTGTCTAAATAATGAGATGATGAAAAAACTGATACTATCCGCTTTGGTTTGCGTGATGGCTCTTTCTCTGTCCGCACAAGTCGATACCGATTGGAGCAAACGGGTAAGAGAGTCCCAGCAAAATGCCCGTGAGGAATACGAAAGATTCCGTCAACAGGCTGAACAAGAATACAATGACTACCGCCAAAGAGCCAACGAGGAATACGCCCGTTTCATGGCCGACCCTTGGACGGCTTTCGAGACGCAACCTGCCGAAGAAATCCCCAAGTTGCCAAAGCCACCCACTCCTGTCTTGGCAGACCCTGATTCACATCCAGAACCTTTGCCAATACCTTTTGAAGGCAAGCCTATTCCTCCCATGCCTGTTGACCAGCCGCAACCAGTCGAACCTATTACACCGACAGTACAGCCAAATGCACCTGAAACGGTAATCCGCTTCTACGGCACCGATATAGTTTTCCATTACCCCGTAGGTGAGACCTTGCATTTGAAGAACGCTTCAGAAAAAAGCGTGTCGTCATTATGGAAGCAATTGTCAGGTCCGAAATACGACAACATGATTGCCGAATGTCTGCAAAGCCGTACCAACCTAAACCTCTGCGATTGGGGCTATATAATGCTGACCGAGCAGGTCTCCGAAACATTCTGCGGCGGTCACACCAACGAAGCCGTCGTACTTCACATGTACTTGCTCACCCAGTCTGGCTATCAGATGCGCATCGGTAGAGCTGATGATAAACTCTTTGTCTTGGTTGGTTCCAATGAAAAAATCTATTATTATAAATATTGCAGAATCGATGGGGTTAACTATTACAATTTTAACAAATCTTTGGAAAACAAACCTTTTCAAGTCTTTGACCACGCCTTTCCAAAGGAAAAGTTGATGACTCTTAAAATGAGCCAGCCCAGGTTGGCTATTAAAAAGACGAATTCTAGAACAGTTTCTTCTAAGCGGTTCCCCCAAGCAAAGGCTTCTGTTGTAATGAACCAAAACCTAATAGATTTTTTTAATAGCTGCCCGCTTAATTCCGAGTGGCATTTGTACTCGAAAGCGTCGTTGAGCAATGAGGCTAAAGAAACGCTTTATCCTGTTTTGCGTAAGGCCATCGCAGGCAAAACCCAGGCACAAGCCGCCAACATCCTCCTCGATTTCGTTCAGACTGGTTTTGCCTACGCCACCGACCAACAACAATTCGGTTACGAACGTCCGCTCTATCCCGATGAGTCATTGTATTACCCTTACTGCGACTGCGAGGATCGCTCCATCCTGTTCGCTTGCCTGGTCCGCGAACTGATGGGATTAGATGTTGTATTGCTCGATTACCCTGAGCACCTTTCTACGGCAGTATGCTTCACTGAGAATGTCGAGGGCGACTATCTGATGCTGGGCGACAAGAAGTATATAGCCTGCGACCCAACCTATATTGGTGCCGATATTGGTATGAGTATGCCAAGCATGAGGAAGTATGAACCTGTAGTGATAACTTTCTAATCTTGTGTAAGACAATGTTGTAATTTCGTTATTCAATTCAAAGATATCTATGAATAAAAGAATACAATTTCTGTTTTGTGGCCTTCTCTTGCTCGCCTTCCTGCCATGCTGGAAGGCTTCGGCACAGATGGTGCAATACGGTAAGGTCGTGGAGATGAATTCCAAGGGAAAAACGCTGAGCGGTGTATCCGTCACTGTGCCTTCGGCGCACGATTGCCATCCCACATCAAGCGACGCTTTCGGCGTGTTTAGGTTGAGCTTCGGCGAACACCAGACAGGCGATGTCATACACGGCCTAAGAGCCAAGAAATACGGATATGAGGTGGTCAATATCCATGTCACCCGCGACGGATGGACGCTCACCAACCGTGACACGCTGCGCATCGTGATGGCACCAACTGCCAAAATTAGTGAGGCAAGGATGCTATACTACGACCTTTTGGAAACTGCATGCATTTCCCGCTATGATGCCACAATGAAAATCCTTGATGAACATTATGCCAACTACAGCATCTCCTTGCCTGAATACCAGTATTGGAAGCTGGAGGCTGAAAACGAGTTGCAACGCGCCTATCAAACCATGGACGACTACGCATACGCCTTTGCCCGCGTCAATGAGGACGACACGGATGCTGCGACCAAGGAACTCGTTTCCAAGTTGAAGGCAAACGACATGGAAGGTGCTATGGCCATGGTGAGTGGTCAACCCACCGAGACCGTCCTTCAAGCCTATACCGATTTCTCTTCCATTTATCCCTTGCAGGATCCGGAAGAGTTGTTGCCCAAGGCAGGAACGGACTCAATACCCACTGCTGATTCGCTTTATAATGATATCATGGTGCTGCAAACCTACACCAACTTGTTTGAAAGCGACTTCGCTACCTCCGGCGCGAAATATGCCAAGTCATGCGCCTATCTCGGAGTGCTTTACAAGGATAAGGGCTGGGAAGAGGCTTCCAAGAAATACTTCACCAAAGCTCTTCGTATGTACGAAATGCTGAATGTCATTGAAGGCATTGAGGTGCAGGACAAGATTGACAAGATAAAGCAACAGCTCGACAACTAAAAAATCTATATGTACGATAGAAGAATAGCCTATTTCGACAGCCTGCCCGACCGCGAACTGGTCAGGCTCCTCTTGGCCAACGACCAGGAAGCAGTCGAATATGTGTTTTTCCATCGCTGCAATGCCATGTTCGCCCATATCGTCCATAGCGTGTTTCAGTCGCAGGGCAAGAAAGAAGAACTGATTTCGGAGTTCTATCTCTATCTGTGCGAAAACGAATGGAACCGCTTGCGCAAGTTTGAGTTCAAGTCTTCACTCAACACATGGCTGACTGTCGTTGCAGTCCGGTTTTTCAAGAAAAAACGCATCTATCAGACTAAATTAGTGGTGGTAGAGCCACAATTGATTGTAGAAGCCCAAAAGAATGAGGCAGATGATTACGACATCATGAATGAGATCACCCGCCTCGAACTTTACAAGGCCATCGACCGCCTCTCCAAGCCCCGCGAACGCTACGCGTTGCTCGCAGAACTGACAGGCAAGAGTGCCGACGATATCGCTGAAGAAATGGGCTGTACCGTCTCGGCGGTCTACAACCTGACGAAAAAAGCAAGAATGGAATTGAGAACCCTATTGAAAGAAAAACAGATATGAACAACGACAGAATTGAAATCACGGATGAGATGATGGCATGTTACCTTGAAGGTAACCTGACGGAAGAGGAACGTTCTGCCGTTGAATCCTATCTCTCCGAAAACGAAGAGGTTATGGACGAACTGATGCTGGCTCGCGCCGAAATCGCCTATCAAGATGACATCGCCTTCAGTCACTCCGTCTTTGCCAAGTCGATGATTGGCTTCGATGACTACGCCATCGCCGCCGCATCCGAAAAGATGGACTGCGCCATCAAGGCTCAACAGATGGTTTTGGGCAATTATGGCATAGACGCCACCGTTGAAGAACTGACCGAACTGGCCAAGAAGAACGGCTGGTTCGAGGAAGGCAAAGGTAGTGCGTTCGACTTTGTGGGTGAATTGCTCAACACATACGGCGTGGAGTCGGTGCAGATGCGCAATGCCGGCATATACCACATCATGCACGAGCTGAGCCAGGGACACAAGATCATCGTCGGTGTCGACAACGACAACCCTGAGCAAGAAAATGCCGCCTTCGGCTATGATGGCGCCCAGCATGTGATGCTGGTCGTCGGTATCGATACTACAGACAAAGACAACCTAAAAGTGGTGGTCAAAGACCCCTCGCATCCAGAAGTGGAACAGCGTTATCCCGCCAAGGACTTCATGGAACGCTGGAAAAACACGGGTTGTTTCATGGTGGCCACCAAGCAGGCTGCGCCGCTTTCATCCAACCCAGAGATGGAGAACTTCGACTACCAGCTGGGCTATGTGCGCAAGTTCGCTGATGTTGCCTATGAGGAAATCATCAAGCGATTGGCTGAGGATGGTTACATACAAAGCGGCCCTTCGACGGGCTTAAAGACCGCAAATAAAAGGAAGTTCTATCTTTTAGGAAGCCTTGCACTTGCCTTGCTTGCTTGCGCTGCCTACTTCATCTGGCGTTTGGCAACACCTTATCAGATGCGTGTGAATACCACCGAAGACAAGGCCTATAGTATCCCCAACCTACCCTTTGAGAAAGGCACGCTGACTTGTGAGTATGCCGACAATGCTGTGCAGACTTTTCCCCTGACCGCTGAGAACCATTCGGTGTTCCTGAACGACATACCTTATAAATATAGAAATACCCAAGTCCATGTCCTGTTCGAAGCTGAAGGCTATCTTCCCATCGACACAATCGTTCCAGTACAAAAGGCATTTAGTCTGCCCATCCGCCGCAACAACGACTTGGGCGTGGTTTTCGGTCGTGTTTCAGACTATAAGACAGGTGAACCGGTATCTAACGCTACGGTGCGCCTTCAGGATATGGAAACCCAAACAGATGCCTTCGGCCAGTTCCGCATCGATATCCCGTTTGCTAAGCAGGATAAGTCACAGCTTTTGCAGGTCTTTGCCGACGGTTATCCCGTTTGGGAAGGCTATTATCGTCCCTCTGCATCTGAACCATGGTTAATTATATTAGATGAAAATCAATAAATTAGAAAAAAGAATGAAAATTATTGAATTTTTTGGACTAATTTTGAAACCTCAAATCCACTATTGAGCAAAGAACAAACAAAATCGTTAAACATAATCTTAGAAAGGAAAACAGAAATGAAAAAGTTAACTACACTTTTGGTGCTCGCACTCTCAGTCGTCATGATGGCCAGTTGCGCTTCACAAAACCTGACCAAGGACCAGAAAATGGCCGAGAAGTCTATTAAGAAAGAAGTCCGTCAATTGAAGAAGGATGGCTGGAAGGTCGCTCCCGGCAATATCGCTTTGGATCTTCAGCTGAAAGAATCATACGACAAGGCTTTGGAAAGAGACTCAAAAGGCTTTGATAAATATGTCGCTGGTGAAGCCATGACCGTGGGCGAAAACTATGATGCCGCCCTCTTCCAAGCCAGCAACCTCGCCAAGCTGGATTTGGCAGGTAAGATTCAGACCGAAGTGACGGAGTTGATAGACAATAGACTGGCCAACAAGCAGCTGTCGCAGAAGCAAGCCACGTCATTGACCGAGAGTGTCGCTGCAAGCAAGAACCTTGTTTCGCAGAAGCTGGGTCGCGTGCTCACACCTGTTAAGATGTACCGTGACCTTGAAAACGGCAATGTGGAAGTCCGTACGGTGGTTTACTACAGCCACGAATTGGCCATGGACATCATGAAGCAGACCATTCGCGAAGACCTCGAACAGAAGGCCGACGACCTCTCGAAGCAATTGGATAAGATTCTCGGCTTCTAAGTCCGAATGGCTAACAACTAAAAGTGAGGGCTACACAGCTTACCCTCACTTTTTTCATATAATAGATTTTGGACTCTTACAATAACGTAAAATCCATTATTTTTGCAGCATCAGTGGCGCAAATACGATACCCAATGAAGAAGGCGCTCTTTACATTGTTATTCTCTTTAGTTTTTCTCTCGCTCTCCGCTCAGGATTTTGAAATTGTCGCCGTTGAGTCCCTTCCCGCCGACATGTCGGCTAGGGAAGAGATGAAAACAGACCACAACGATCGCCAATGCGCTTTGTTGCGCATTGCTACGCAAAATATCACCCCTGAACAGCGAGAGCGCTTTACCTTTAAACCAGATTTAGGCTCTGAAGTGGTGGATCGTGCCAACCGTAACGGAGAAATATTGCTTTGGGTGTCGCCTGGGTTAAAATATCTGCTCATTATGCACCGAGACTGGGGACAATATGAACTACGCATGCCCGACTATGAAATCCGTGTGGAAGCATTGCATACCTACAAAGTTACCATTAAAGGCACAATGTTGTTGGCGTTACAGGAACAGAACAACAATTCACCTACGCAACAATATTTGGCTTTTAGTATTTCACCATCTAATGCCACATTATTTGTAAACGATGAGCTTTGGGAGGTGGGTTCAGACGGTTCGGCAGTGCGTTTTGTGTATTTTGGAACATACAATTACCGTGTGATGGCACCCAACTATCTTTCTGAAACAGGAACAGTGACGGTGAACGACCCTGATAATACCCAAATGGTTTCAGTGAGTCTAAAACCTGATTTTGTAAAAGTGACCTTGAAAGTGGATGCCGATGCCGAGATTTGGGTAAATAACGAGAAAAAAGGCATTCGCACATGGACGGGGCAATTAGGCAAAAGCACATACAAGATTGAATGTAAAAAAGAAGGCCATGAAACCAGCATGATAACCAAGGAGATTACAGTCGACTTGAACGGACAAACTATTAATTTGCCCAAACCGACCCCCATTTATGGCTCGCTGAATATTGAAAGCACACCTAATTTTGCTACGATATACATTGATGGGAAGATGGTTGGAGAGACACCGAAGTTTGTGAAGGAGATTTTGATAGGGCGGCATGAAATAAAACTGTTGAAAGAAGGGCATGAGGATTACAATAAAAGTGTTGAAATTACCAGAGGTTGTAATATTCAAGTTGTAGCATTGTTGGAGAAATACAATGCTCAACATTTATACGATTTGGGAATAGAGTATTTTAATAGTCAAAACTATGAGAATGCTATTGAATGCTATAGCAAAGCTGCGGAACTAGGACTACCTGAAGCGCAGAATGAACTCGGTAATATGTACTATTATGGATGGGGTGTTGAAAGAGATTTTTCGAAAGCTTTTAATTATTATCGTAATGCTGCTAAAGCTGGTTATGTAGATGCTCAAAACAGTTTAGGCGAATGCTATCTTTTGGGTAAAGGGATTGATAGAGATAACGAAGAAGCAATAAAATGGATAAAGAAGGCAGCTGAACAAGGTAATGTTTCCGCACAAAACTCTATGGGTGAGTTCTATCTTTTAGGTGTGGCAGGGTTATCACAAAATTATACAGAAGCAGTGAAATGGTATCAAAAAGCTGCAAATCAAGGTTACTCATTGGCTCAAAATAATTTGGGTTGTATGTATTTAAATGGATATGGAGTTGATGTTGATTATTTTAAGTCAACCAAGTACTTTCGCTTGGCCGCAGAACAAGGTAGTGCAGCAGCACAGTATAATTTAGGGAATGCATATTATGATGGCAAAGGAGTTGAAAAGAACTATTTAGAAGCAGTGAAATGGTATCAAAAATCTGCAAATCAAGGATATAAGGAAGCTATCAATAGATTGAAAGAGATGAAATAGTAAAACAAATAATAATGTCAAAATAACTAATACATGAGAGTTTTAGTGAGTTATATATCTGGGGAACCTGTAATTGCAAATGAAAAACTATGTGAGATTGAGACAAAGTTAAAGCCGTATGCAACTGTTTTTATAAGCAATATCCATAACAAAAAGGGGAAACAATTCCGTAGAACCATTGAACTTTTTCGTAGTGATTTAATATTACAATTGCTCTCCCCAAATCATCTATCGGAAATAGAACAAAAAGAGATAGTAATTGCAAGAAAAAAGAACAAACCCATTATTAAAATTACAGTAGATGAACTATTGAACATGAATGATGATCAAGTTTATCAGTTGTTGTCAGATGTAGAAAAGGAAGGATGGCCTCTATGGTTAATCATGGCGGTTTCTTTGTTGTTATGTGTAGGCATTAGTTTATGTGGAATTTGGCTATCATATAGATATGTTTCTCAAGTTATTGGGTTTGGAAAAGATGGGGATATAATGAATGCAAGAGGGTTGTTTGGAGATAGTTGGGGAGGAGTAAATGCTATTATATCCGCTTTTGCTTTTGCAGGTGTAATAGTAACACTATATCTTCAAAATCGAGATTTAAACCTTCAACGAAAAGAGATGGCTCGGCAAAGGGAGGAATTTGAAAAAGAAAATGAAACACTTAAGTATCAACGCTTTGAGAACTTGTTTTATAATATGCTAAATTTACAACAAGAAATTGTAGCAGGCCTTAAGTTTGAGTATGAAATAGATGAAGAAGTGCTAGTTCCAGCAGGTTCTGGCGGCTATCCGATTAAAGACAAACGCAAAACCACACATACTGTTACTGGAAGAGAGGTGTTTAGATATACATTCGAGAAAGTGGAATTATTAGTTCCACATCCGATAATTTCTGGAAATGAAATACCAGTAAATGGATATAGAAGTTATTTGAATAATATGGGATTGTCAAAATATGATGCGACTTGGATTCCAACATATTTTGACCATTATTTCAGACACTTATATAAAATAATCCAATTTGTGGATTCTCAAGGATTCCCTTACGAGGAATCATATAAATATATTTCTTTGTTAAGAGGAACACTTTCTAGGTACGAACTGATTTGGATATATTACAATGCGTTAAATCCAGCATATAACAACTTTAAAAAATTAATTGAAAATTATTGTTTGCTTAAAAACATTAGAGAAGACCTTCTTGCTAAATGTACGGAAACAAGACAATACTATGAAGGCATGGGACTGGCATCCCAAGATGTTGCAAATGCACATTTTACCGCGACGGATTTTGAATTCTTTCTTACCGACAACAACAAGGACGATTCCAAATATTATTTGACAGCATTTTGGAAACGGGATGACATTCAAAAAGGACAGGAGTATATTGATCGTTGGAAGGCATTTGTTGCTCAAGCGACAGCTCAAGCGACAGAATAATAGCTACATTTTTTAGAACCTGTGAATCCTGTCCTGTTGTTTCATTTTACTGCCCTTAATTCTTCATTATCATCTTTCCGGTCAAAAAAATCTGCAATCATTCCGACCAAATTTCAATAAAACAGATGCAGGGTGTTTTTGCCAATTAATGCTCAAAACATTGTTTTTCGACAAAAATACACATATTTTGGCGCGAACAATGGCTAAATATGTAGAAATTTGTATCTTTGCCGTGAATATTTAACGGAATCGATATGTTATTACGACTGATTATTGAGAATTTTGCTTCCTTTAAGGATGCTGTGGAGTTTAATACTTTTCCATCGAGCAAAAGCCAGAGTCATGAGAGCCATAAGGTTGCTTGTGGACATGCTACGGCATTGCGCATGAGCGCCATATACGGTGCAAACGGTGCCGGAAAGAGTAACCTGCTTCAAGCCTTAAACTGTCTTAAAATGTTGGTTGAAGCAGAAACGGTGCGCGAAATTAATTTCTTCGACAATCCAACGTTTAGATTTGATGCGCAATGCGCCTATAAACCTTCTGGTCTGGCAATCGAATTCTTTTCCAACGGGAATGTGTTCTATTATCAAATAGAGTTTACGCCGCAAGAGATTCGCTATGAAGAGTTGTTGCTAAGCAAGAAAAGCAGGGACTTGATGCTGTTCAAACGCGAAAACGGTGAAATCAGCATCAACCCTGACTATATCGCAAAGGGTATAGAAGCCCAGTTTCGTGATGCGCTGAAACGGATTGTCCGCCCTGACATGCTATTGCTGCCCTATTTGGGCAAGTATTATGCCGAAGAAAGTCCTTTGGTAGGAGATGCCTATTCGTGGTTTGATGAAAAGTTGCAACTTGTGTTGCCAGCCTCTGTCCATGGGTTCGTGCCACACATGTTGGATACCGACGCTGATTTTTCGGCGTTAGTAAATTCAACCTTACCCGAACTTAAGACGGGTATCGATAAGTTGGCAGTAAAAAAGGAACTTATCGCTGAGGAAGACGTAAAAGGAACCAAATTGATGCGACTAATTAAATCAGCCAAGGAGCATCCAGGCGAACCTCAGGCGACCGTAAGCCGAAATGCATCGGACAACGCCATCAATGTAATCTATGAAGACGGCAATGTTTACATGAAGACTCTGGTTGCTGTCCATAAGGATTTGGACGGTGCAGATGTGGAGATGCCGCTTCGCGATGAGTCTGACGGCACTCGACGACTGATTGAGTATATGCCATTGCTTTATGCCATCATCCAGAAGGATATGGTCTATATGGTTGATGAGATTGAACGAAGCATCCATCCCATCATGATTAAAGACATTGTCCGTAAGTTGTCGGAAAGCAAAACCGCAAAAGGTCAGTTGATTTTCACCACTCACGAATCGGGACTGTTGGATCAAAAGATTTTCCGCCCTGACGAGATTTGGTTTGCCCAAAAGGACGCCGAACAAGCAACCCAACTCTATCCATTGAGCGACTTCAACATCCACAATACCGCCAATATTGAGAACGGCTACTTGAATGGTCGTTATGGAGGCATTCCATTCTTGTCGAACCTTAAAGACTTGCATTGGTGATATGATACAGCGAAGAAGAGAATATGGCAAGAAGGAACCCTCAAGAGATGCTCATAAGATTTACATCGTTTGTGAGGGAAAAGGCACAGAACCGGATTATTTCGCCTTTTTTGAAGGACTGTCCTCCAACTTACAGGTTATTACGATTCCACCAACAGACGGAACCGACCCGCTGAAGTTGATGGAACGCGCCAAACAGGTGCTGATGGGAGAAGAAAGAGAATACACCGTTGAGTATGAGCATGGCGATACGGTGTGGTTTGTCATCGACACCGACAAATGGGAGGAACAAGGCAAGATAGCACCTTTGCGCGAGTTCTGCTCACGACAAAACGCTTCGATTTCAGATGCGTTAGATGAGGTTAAGATCTATCAAGCATGGAACGTTGCTCAGAGCAACCCGAGCTTTGAGATTTGGCTATACTATCATATCCATGACAAAAAACCAGATACTGAAGATGTGGAAAAGTGTGCTTCTTTCAAGGAATATGTAGATGGCTCCATTTCTGGTGGATTTGATTTCGAGAAAGACCCTGCGAGGATAGAAGATGCCATTGCCAATACAGAAAGGCATTTCTCACGAGACGGCAATGGATTGTTACGGCTTTATACTTCGGAAGAGTTTTTGCTTGGAAAGGAAATAGATGGCTTTGTAAGCTCTGACATCAAGAAATTGCGAAACAAAATTAGGTGATTTTGATTAATATGGACTATTTTTGTCCGACAAATGACTCTATGTATAAATGCTCAATACGGTAGCCTATGAAGAGAACACTACTTACCTTTATACTTACTTCATTTTTCCTTGCTCTTTCAGCCCAAGATATTGACCGCGACCGCCGCATCATGGAGCGCGTGATGGCTGATACCGACAAGTATTCCTGCGCATCAGCTTCGCACGACACCCTTGAAGTGGCTGTCAAGAATGCCGTTGCTATGTTGGCCAGCCAGATTGTGACGGATGTGAAGGTGCAAGCCAAATCCGAAATTCATTCCGTCACTGGCAACGGCGACATAGAAGAACGCCTGTTCTACGACCAGGTCGCCGAAACCTTTACCAATGTCCGGCTGAAAGACTACCACACCCTTGTCGTGGCCAAGCCTGACAGAAAAAACACCAAATACACCGCCTTCGTGTATATCGAAAAGGAAAGCATCGCCCAAATCTATGCTGAGATTGAAGAGGAGGAGAGGGAAGCAAGACAAGCGAGAGAAATAAAAACAAGCAAAGATGTGAACTTCTACTATAACGAAGGTTGCAAAGCTGTGAAAGACGTGCGCATCGGCGATGCCTTGAAATATTGGTATTGGGCTTACGCGCTTAGCATTGGCACCAATGTCTCCATTGGAACTGAGCCTGCTACAAGATTCCTTGAAGCCAAGATAGACCAATTATTAAGTAATATTCAAGTGACTGCTATCTCCTGCGAGAAGGTAAAGATTAACGACTTGCAGGAGAAATACAATGTCATCCTCAATATTCAGTATAAGGATGATGCATCGATGCTTCACAAAGTCACCAACCTCGACTTTGAGTATAACGACGGATATACCCAACAGAAAGGAGCCCGTGTGAGAGATGGCGTTGGCACTCTTGAACTGCAATATGAGTTGGACGAAGTGCGTTTCTATTGTGTTTACAACTACGATGAAAACGAAACTCCTGCTGATGTCTATGCCATCGTGAGGAAGAAGGAAGCCAAAAAGTTCTCCTCGGCCACCAAGATGATTAAGATTTCCAACGAGGCCAAGAAAGTGAAGGAAGTCGTTGTCAACTCAAGTGAGGTGGAGTTGCCTGTTACCAATAGCACACAAGAAAAGGAAACCACAACAGTCGCTATTCCTTCGCAAAGCAAACAAGATTTGCTTTTAGGCAAAATGGAAAGCATCGAAAATGCCATCCGCACAAAGAACTATACTTCTGTCAAATCACTTTTCACCGATGAGGGCTACGACAGTTTCCTGAAGCTTGTCCGTCGCGGCAATGCCACCATTGTAGGCAAGCCGCAATACAAATTCATGGACTATGGCCGTCTAACCTTGTGCCGCTGTATCACCATGCAATTCCGCTTTAGGAACAACAAGCAGTTTATCGAGAACGTCACCTTCCGTTTCAATGCCGATAACCTCATAGAGTCTTTGGCCTTCACCTTATCCGATGTGGCGGAAAGCGACATCCTGCAAAAAGGTGAATGGAACCGCGATTCACGCCTCACTTTGATGACCTTCCTAGAAGATTACCAGACGGCCTATGCCCTTGGGCGTGACAAATACCTTGAAAGCATCTTCTCCGACAATGCCCTTATCATCGTGGGCAACAAGTTGGAGTCGAGAGTGCTTGCGGATGGTGTGAGGTTGGTGGAGCATGTGCGCTACGACACCCTTTCCAAGAAGCAGTACATCAACCGCCTTAGAGCGCATTTTGCCACAAAGGAATACATCAACCTCAACTTCACTGAAACGGACTTCCAACGCGCATCGAACAACAAGGAGATGTATGGCATCCGTGTCAGGCAGGAGTATTTCTCCAGCAACTACGGCGATGTGGGCTACCTCTTCCTGTTGGTCGACCTCCGCAACGAGTTGCCCATCATCCATGTCAGAGCTTGGCAAAACGACAAGTTGCCGCTTGAGTCACTGATACAATTGAACGATTTTTATTGAAGCCTATGAAAAACAGACTGATACTTTCTTTCGCCTTTCTCTTCATCGCTTTCTCATTGTCTGCCCAGGACTTTGAGATTGTCGGCGTTGAGTCCCTCCTCGCAGATATGTCCGCAAGAGAGGAAATGAAGACCGACCATAACGATCGCCAATGCGCTTTGCTGCGTATTGCCACGCAAAACATAGCGCCCAACCAACGCGAGGGCTTCAGCTTTGTTCCCGATTTAGGCTCCGAGGTGGTGGAACGCGCCACCCGTGACGGCGAAATCTGGCTGTGGGTATCGCCAGGAATAAAATATCTTCGCATTAAGCACCGCGATTGGGGGCAGTATGAGCTTAGGCTTCAAGATTATGTTACACGAGTGGAGGCTTTGCATACATACAAGATAACCATCCGCGGAATGCTATCACTTGCCTCGCAAGAGCAAGGCAACAATATGCCAACACAACAGTATCTTGCTTTCCAAATCAATCCTACGGATGCCATTCTTGAAGTGAATGGAAAGACATGGCAAGTTGAACCAGATGGCTCTGCAATGGAGTATGTGCCTTTTGGCAAATATGATTATCAGGTGAGTCTTGCTAATTACCACACTTATACAGGTTTTGTGATTGTTGATGATCCAGAGAATATGCACAAGGTTATGGTAAACTTGTTGCCTAATTTTGGTTGGATAGAAGTGTCTGGTGACGGATTGGAAGATGCCAACGTATATATCGACAATGCCTTGGCTGGTAAAGTGCCTTTCAAGAGCAAGGCTTTGAAAAGTGGCCAACACAATGTCCGTATTGTGAAAAGACTATATAGCGATTTTGATGAAGTTGTGATCGTAAAAGACAACGAAACCACGCAGCTTTCACCGGTCTTGAAAGCCGACTTCGCTGGAATCACATTGAAAGTGGATGCTGATGCCGAGATTTGGGTAAACAACGAATTGAAAGGAGTTCGCATTTGGACAGGAACGTTGGGCAGCGGCACATACAAAATAGAGTGCAAACAAGCTAACCACGAAACCACCGTGATTACAAAAGAGATTACCCCAAAAATGGCTGGTCAGACAATCAAGTTGGAATCACCTCGTCCATTATTTGGTTCTTTAAATGTGGTAAGTACACCGAATTTTGCCACACTTTATATCGATGGAAAGAAGATAGGAGAAACACCAAGGTTCATCAAGGATTTGCTCGTTGGCACACACGAGCTTCGCGTTGAAAAAGAAGGCTGTGAGCCTGTCCAAAAGACCATTGTCATAAAAAAGGGTGAAACGCTGGAAGTAAAAGAGACCTTGGCAACGGGTAAAAGCGTAACTGTGAAGACAGACCGAGCAGGTGACAAGGTGTATGTGGACAACACATTTGTTGGCGAAACGCCTATTACTACTTCTGTCGGTTTTGGGCAGCACGCCATAAAGGTGACACGAAACAATGTCCCTGTAGAGAAGACCATTTTTATCGCAGAGCAAGATTCAGACAAAGAACTTCTTTTTGAGTTTGGTCGTTTAATTACAATCAAAACGGATCGTGATGGTGACGCTGTTTTTGTCGATGGTAATAGAGTAGGTGCTTCGCCCATAAACATAGATTTGCCTTTGGGTAGCCATACCATCCGCGCTGAAAGAAAAAAGAGATATGACGAGATGGATATTCAAGTTGGCACCTACGGGACGAATGAGTATTTGCTGACCTTACATAGTGAAACCCCAACTCATTTCGTGGAGAACGGTGTAAATTTCGCTACAGTAGATTTTGCCTACAGCCCTGCTCCGCAAACATCTTTTGGAGCAACTTTTGGTTCGGTGAAGAAATTTGGCTGGTTTGTTTCTGCCGCAAGCAATTTTGGTTTTAATGCAATGAAAGCCGATTTGATAGCTGATGTTGATGGATTGGTAAATGGTGAGTATCCGGATTACACTGGTGAAAATTGCAGCACACGCATTTCACTTATTGGCGGTCTTTTGGTTAAGGTTGCAGGACCGCTGTGCCTTCGTGTAGGCACTGGTTATGGCACAAGAGTGAAGAGCTGGTACACCATCGATGACCATCTTGTGAAGTATTACAGGGATAGTTATAGCGGTTTGGATGCCATGACTGGCGTGCAATTGAATATTAAAGGCCTTACTTTAAGTATGGATGCAGTGACCACCAATTTCAAATCCTTTGAAATGAAAGTCGGTTTAGGTTATTGTTGGAAAAGATAATAAAACGATTCGTATATGAAAAAGAATAAAATAGCAATCTTATTTCTACTGGCGCTTACTGTTTTAATAGGATGCAACAAGGACAAAGAACTTGAACCACGCCAACCCAAAGTAACAAACGAAGAGGTGACAACCTCTTCCAACAGTGCCACCATTTCATGGATGGTTGATTTTCCTGGAGTAATACACACAGGGATTGAAATTGGCCTAGCTGAAGATCTAGCGGATTTTAGAAGCATTGAAGCTTTCAAAAATCAAGCAAATCAAAATGCGGTTTATTCCGTCGGAATTGATAGCCTTGTGCCGATGACAAAATATTATTATCGTCAAGTGGTTTGGAACAGTTACAAAAGATTTGAATTTGATGTAAAAGAATTTACGACAAAAGCAGGACTACCAATTGTGGAAACCTTTGAAGTTGGTGACATAACACCCACTTCTGCCAAGGGGAGTGGTAAAGTGGTTAGTGACAGCGGAGCCGAGATTATTGAGTGTGGCATTTGTTGGGCAACAGCCACACATCCGACTATTCAAGCGGACCATATAGTTGCCGTAGATAGTCATGATGTTTTTGTCTTGGAGATGACCGACCTTTTGCCGGGAATTCGGTATTATGTTCGTGCCTACGCAAAGAATAGTGTTGGATTTGTATATGGCAATGAGGTGAGTTTTGTAACGGGTGATGCAGTGCTTCCTTCCGTTACAACCTTGGATGTTGCCGATATTACGTGGACTACAGCAAAAGGTGGCGGTAATGTAACAGATGATGGAGATGCAGAAATCACAGAAAGAGGCATCTGTTGGAGTACCAGCCACAATCCAACCACCAACGAAAGCCACGTGAACAGCGGTACGGGCACGGGATTTTTCACAGGGAACATGACTGGATTGACGGCCAACACTACTTACTATGTGAGGGCATACGCCATCAATAGCGCAGGAACGAACTATGGCAGCGAAGTTAGCTTCACGACACAGCAGGCGATAACCCTTCCTACCGTTACGACAGGCCAAGTGACCAACATACAGCAGACCTCGGCTACAGGTGGTGGCAACGTTACCAACAGCGGAGGTGCCAACGTGACCGAGCGTGGTATTTGTTGGGGAGCAAGCCATAACCCGACTACGAGTGGCAGCCATGCCAGCAATGGCACAGGCACAGGGAGTTACACCGTAAACATGAGCGGACTTTCTCCAAGCACAACCTACTATGTGCGCGCATACGCTATCAATAGTGCTGGAACGAGCTATGGCAGCGAGGTGCCGTTTACAACGCTCTCGAGCGTCGGTGGCCACACCTATGTCGACCTCGGCCTTCCCAGCGGCCTGCTGTGGGCTACCTGCAATGTTGGTGCCGACTCGCCCGAAGAATATGGCGACTACTTTGCTTGGGGTGAGACGCAGCCCAAGAGCGATTACAGTTGGAGTACCTACCAATACTGCATGGGCAGCTCCACCAGGCTGACCAAGTATTGCAACAATTCCAGCTATGGCTACAACGGCTATACCGACAACCTGACCACGTTGCAGCCTGGTGATGATGCGGCAACGGCCAACTGGGGCAGCGGATGGCGCATGCCCACCAAGGAGGAGTGTCAGGAGCTTGTTGATAACACGACTTTCACTTTTACAACTCAGAACGGCGTGTACGGCGGACTCTTCACCGCGACGAACGGCAACAGCCTCTTCCTGCCCCGGGCCGGCCAGCGCTATGGGACGAGTCTCGAAAATGCAGGCTGGTACGGCTCCTACTGGTCGAGTTCGCTCCACACGGTCTATCCGGACTTCGCGTGGGGACTCTTTTTCGAAGAGGTCTGTTGCGACACCCCCGGCCGCCTCATTGGCCGGCCAGTGCGTCCTGTCCACTCCGCGTCCAAGAACTAACCATTCCCCTGGGTTTTCTGTGCGCTTGGTTCAAGATTATTAACCATAGTATTGTAACAAAAGATGAAAAATACAATTAGAAGCCAAGATGAAGAACTTGAGATATTATTTGGATACTAATGCGGTTCAATCTTTGGGAACAAAACTTGAATCATTGCCTAATGAATGTGTTTATACGTCTGTTTGGACCCAATTAGAACTTGTTAGCGCAATTAAAGACGATGACTGCTTCAGGAAGAAAACGGCTGCATTGCGTCATTTGTCGGATAGCGGCATCTTCATTGATCAAATTATTCCAGGAGCAAAGAAAGTACAAGCATTCGGGTGTATTGCGCCAGAAGGAGGGAAGATACCCCATCTTTCTGAGGTAATAATGCCTATGATATTTGTTGCAGGCAACTATGAAGAGTTTTGGAAACCCATCAAATGCCATGGTATGGAAAAATGCATGAAGCTTATCAAAGAAACCAACGACCTCATGCATCTACAATACCTTAGAAATGGATGCAAATTAGTGACAGACGATACAGGGTTTCAAAAGTATGTCAATAAAATGGTCGATGGTTTGGCCATTGGCACAGAACGATTTTTGAATGACATAACAAATAGTCAAACAAACTCATGAAAAATAAATACATACTGGCATTTGCCTTGCTATTCTTCACCCTCCCATTGTTGGCACAGGACTTTAAAATCGTCAGCGTCGAGTCTCTGCCTGCTGACATGTCGGCAAGGGAGGAGATGAAAACCGACCATAATGACCGCCAATGTGCTTTGCTTCGTGTGGCCACACAGAACATAGCACCCAACCAGCGCGAGGGCTTCAGTTTTGTGCCTGATTTAGGCTCAGAGGTGGTGGAACGTGCCACCCGTGACGGTGAAATTTGGCTTTGGGTTTCACCAGGAATAAAGTACCTTCGCATCAAGCACCGCGATTGGGGGCAGTATGAGCTTCGGCTTCAGGATTATGTTACACGAGTGGAAGCGTTGCATACTTATAAGATTACCATTAAAGGTACACTGACGATAGCAATACAAGAACAGAACAGCAATTCGCCTACACAGCAGTATCTTGTCTTTCAATTGTCGCCTACCAATGCTGTGCTTGAAGTAGATGGTCAGTTGTGGGAGGTTGCTCCTGATGGGTCAGCGATGAAGTATGTCAATTTCGGCACTTATGCCTACCGTGTCCAAGCCCCCAACTACCTCTCGGAAAATGGAAATGTTACAGTTGACGATCCGGAAAATACAAAGACTGTAAATGTAAGATTGAAACCAGACTTTGTTGAAGTGACCTTGAAAGTGGATGCCGATGCTGAGATTTGGGTAAACAACGAGAAAAAGGGCACTCGTACATGGTCAGGCCAATTAGGCAAAGGCACCTACAAGATTGAATGCAAGCAAGATGATCATGAGACCAAAGTAATCTCAAAAGAAATCACTGCTGCAATGAATGGCCAGACCATTATTTTGCCGGCGCCCCAACCCTTTTATGGCTCCTTGAATATTGAAAGCACACCTATTGGTGCGACAATCCAACTTGATAGTAAAGAAGTAGGGAAAACACCAAAGTCAATGAATGAGATACTAGTTGGTCGACATGAAATCAAGTTGACTAAAGAAGGTTTCAAACCTTATACAGAAATGGTCACTATTGCCAAGGGAGAGCGTAAGCAAGTAAAAGCCACCCTAAATAGCGATGGCGACACATCTCTTGTGGTGAAGCCACAGCAATCCGCCACCAAATCTATTGATGGGGTTTTCTTTGTAATGGCCAACGCTGCCTATTCTCTTGCGCCGCAAGCTTCATTTGGACTGACTGTGGGTTCGGTGAAGAAGTTGGGCTGGTATGCCAGCCTGAGCAGCAACTTCAAGTTTGTGAAAGCCGACTACGAGTGTGATTATGAAGGAAACATCAGCGGGTTGTTGTCTGAGTATTCCTATTCGGGCCAGAAGAGCACTTCGCGCCTTGGAGCCACGGCAGGTATGGTGATTAGGATATACGATCCCTTGTATGCATACGTAGGTGGCGGCTATGGTTTCCGGAACGTGTTTTGGCAATTGGGAAACGGCAGTTGGGCCAAATGCACTGACGATTCCTACCAAGGTATTGCACTTGATGCGGGTCTTATGCTACATTTCAAGGGCTTCGGCTTCTCGTTGGGCGTGCAGACAATAGGAGTGAAATATTTGGAGGCGAAAATTGGTGTTGGTTACACTTTAAAAAGAAATAAACCATGAAAACGAAGAATATCATACTTATTGCACTCATGGTGCTGTTGGCTGGCATGATTTCTTGCCAGAAAGACCACGACATCCCGACGGGGAAGGTGTTTACGTATTATGAGTATGTCGACCTTGGCCTGCCCAGCGGCTTGCTGTGGGCTACTTGCAATGTTGGTGCCGACTCGCCCGAAGAATATGGCGACTACTTTGCTTGGGGTGAGACGCAGCCCAAGAGCGATTACAGTTGGAGTACCTACCAATACTGCGATGGCTACAAAGACATCTTGACCAAGTACTGCAACAATGCCAGCTACGGATACAACGGATATACGGACACTCTCACTGTGTTGGAAGCAAGTGACGATGCTGCTACAGCCCAATGGGGCAGTGGCTGGAGAATGCCAACGCAAGCGGAGTGTCAAGAGCTCGTTGATAACACGACTTTCACTTGGACAACTCAGAACGGCGTGAAAGGCTGTCTTTTCACCGCGACGAACGGCAACAGCCTCTTCCTGCCCGCTGCAGGCTACCGCGATGGGTCGAGTCTCGACAATGTAGGCACTTACGGCTTCTACTGGTCGAGTTCGCTCGGCTCGGGCAGACCGTACAACGTGAGGTACCTCGAATTCCATTCGGGCGGTTGCTACGTGGGCCACATCGGCCGCGGCGAAGGCCTTCCTGTGCGTCCTGTTCGCTCCGTTCAGACTACCACCGAAGGTCTGCCCGTGCTGACTACCTCGGGCATCACCGAGATCACAGCCACCAGCGCGAAGGGCGGGGGAGAGGTGACCGACCAAGGCGCGAGCAACGTGACGGAGCGCGGCATCTGCTGGGGCACCAGCCACAACCCGACCACGAGTGGCAGCCATGCCAATAGTGGAACAGGCACGGGATCGTTTACGGTGAATATGACAGGATTGACGGCTAACACTACTTATTATGTGAGGGCATACGCCGTCAATAGTGCTGGAACGAGCTATGGTAGCGAGGTGTCGTTTACCACGCTCCCGAGCGGCGGCACCCATGCCTATGTCGACCTCGGTCTGCCAAGCGGCTTGCTGTGGGCAACATGCAATGTGGGTGCCGACAATTCCGAGGATTACGGCGACTACTTTGCTTGGGGTGAGACGCAGCCCAAGAGCGATTACAGTTGGAGCACTTACCAGTATTGTAACGGCAGTGACAACACACTGACCAAGTACTGTAGCAATTCCAGCTATGGCTACAACGGCTTCACCGACAACTTAACAACCTTGCAACCAAGCGACGATGCAGCCACAGCCCAATGGGGCAGTGGCTGGAGGATGCCAACGCAAGCGGAGTGTCAAGAGCTCGTTGATAACACGACTTTCACTTGGACAACTCAGAACGGCGTGAAAGGCTGTCTCTTCACCGCGACAAACGGCAACAGTCTCTTCCTGCCCGCGGCAGGCTACCGCGATGGGACGAGTCTCTACGGTGCAGGTACGGGCGGCTACTACTGGTCGAGTTCGCTCATCACGGACAATCCGAGCGACGCGTGGAAACTCCTCTTCCATTCGGACAATTGCCACATGAGCATCAACGTCCGCTACTATGGCCTATCTGTGCGTCCTGTCCGCTCCGCGTCCAAGAACTAACCCTTGTTGCGCCACATGCAGTTGCCGATGTGGCCTTGGTCGGAGAGGCTATTATGTTGGCCATGCGGACGGCGGTGGAGTGGGAGCGTTAGGAAGTGCCATTTTGTATAATTTTGGCAAAAAAGTGCATTTGTTGCCGAAATTATATTTACCGCCAGTTGATACCACCGGCAGCTTTTTTTATCAAAAAGATTTGTTGGTATCAGAAAACTTTATTTGCATCCGAAAGTTAGAAAAAGTGTATCAAATATACACAAAACCGAACTTTATGATGTAAATAGTGCTCCAATTCCTATGCATTGATGAAACGAGACAAAAGAAAAAGCCGTAGCTTGTTTTTGCAAGTTACGGCTTTATTTCGTAGCCCATAGCGGAATCGAACCGCTGTTTTAAGTGTGAGAAACTTACGACCT